>NZ_DASRTS010000023.1:0-139177 GCF_035655815.1 Lysobacter sp. | reverse complement strand
GTCGCGGCCTACCGCGTCGGCATCGACTCGCTCGAGTGGATGAGCCCGGCCACGAAGGCGGAGGCGAAGGCGAAGCTCGCGAAGTTCACGGTCAAGATCGCGTACCCCGACCGCTGGCGCGACTTCTCGGGCCTCGAGGTGAAGCGCGACGACCTGATCGGCAACGTGATGCGCGCCAACGCGTTCGAGTACGCCGACATGGCCGGCCGCCTCGGCAAGCCGGTCGAGCGGTGGCGCTGGGGGATGACGCCGCAGACGGTCAACGCGTACTACAACGCGTCGATGAACGAGATCGTCTTCCCGGCCGCGATCCTCCAGCCGCCGTTCTTCAACGTCGACGCCGACGACGCGGTCAACTACGGCGGCATCGGCGCGGTGATCGGCCACGAGATGACCCACGGCTACGACGACCAGGGCAGCCGCTTCGGTGCCTCGGGCAACTTCGAGAACTGGTGGACCGACGCCGACGCCAAGGGCTTCAGCGGCCGCACGGACAAGCTGGTGCAGCAGTTCAACGCCTATGAAGCGATGCCGGGCAAGCACGTCAACGGCAAGCTGACCCTGGGCGAGAACATCGCCGACCTGGGCGGCCTGGCCACGGCGTACGACGCGATGAAGCGCGCCACCGAGGGCAAGGAAGATCCGAAGACGGACGGCCTGACCCGCGACCAGCGCTTCTTCCTCAACTGGGCCACCGTGTGGCGCCGCAACTTCAAGCCGCAGGAGCTGGAAGTGCGCCTGACCACCGACCCGCACGCGCCGGCCAACTTCCGCGCGATCGGCGCACCGTCGAACATGCCGGCCTTCGCCGCCGCGTTCTCGTGCAAGCCGGGCCAGCCGATGGTGCGTGAGGGCGACAAGCAGGTCGTGATCTGGTGATCGCGCAGTAGCACGCAAGGGCCGCACTCGTCGTCGGCCATGGAAGGCCCGGCTCCGCCGGGCCTTCTTTTTTCGCCTGAAACGTAGGAGCCAGCTTGCTGGCGACCGGCATCAGTACGCTCTCGCCAGCGAGCTGGCTCCTACAAGGCAGATCGCCTGCCCCCTGCGGCGGCCCTCACATACGCGTTGCTAGACTCCCGGCCACTCCGACTTCCCCCGGTACGGACCGCCATGAACCTGCGCCCGCTTGCCTGTGCCCTGGCCCTGTGTCTCATCGCCGGCATCGCCTCGCCCGACGCCGACGCACAGAAGAAGAAACGCGCCGCCAAGCCGAAGGCGCCCGCGGTTCCCACCGCCTGCAGCGACTTCTATTCCAACGCCAACGCCGACTGGCTGCGCAGCAACACACTGCTGCCGAACGTCGCGTCGGTCTCCGCGCTGGAGCAGCTTGGCGCGCGCGCGCGCCAGCAGCAGCTGGACCTGCTCGACGCGGCGTCGAAGTCGCCGCAGGGCAACGTGCAGAAGCTGCTGGGCGATTTCTGGGCCAGCGGCCTGGACGAGGCCGCGGTCGAACGCGACGGTGCGCAGCCCATCGCGCCGCTGATCTCGCGCATCGACGCCATCCGCAAGGCCAAGGACATTCCGCCGGCGATCGCGGCGCTGCATCAGGTCGGCATCCCGGTGGCGTTCAACTTCGGTGCGGACATCGACCTGGGCGACTTCGACCGCCACATCGGCTACTTCGCGCAGGGCGGACTGGGCCTGCCCGATCCGGCGTACTACACGCGCACCGACCCCGACACGCAGGCGCTGATGGGCCGCTACCGCACCTACGTCGAGAAGATCCTCGCGCTGACTGGCACGCCCGACGCGCAGGTAAAGGCCGACGCACAGGCGGTGCTCGACCTGGAGAGCCGCATCGCGCGCGCGTCGCGCCCGCTGGCGGACCTGCGCGATCCGCGCAGCAACTACGCGCCGGTCGACACCAGGACGCTGGCCAAGCAGTACAAGCGCCTGCAGCTGGGCGATTTCCTCAAGGCGCAGGGTGTCAGCGACGATCGCGTCTCGCTGGCCAACACCGCACTGTTCTCGCAGCTGGACGGCCTGATCGGCAGCCTCAAGCCGGAACAGTGGAAGGCCTACCTGCGCTGGCGCGTGGGCGACGCGATGGCGCCGTACCTCGCCAAGCCTTTCCGCGATGCGGAGTTCGAATTCCGTGGCCGCGTACTGCGCGGCCTGCCCGCCCCGCCGTCGCGCCCGCAGGCGGTGCTCGATGCCATCACACTCGCGGCCGGGCCAATGGTCGGCCACGAATACGCCGCGCGTTACCTCCCCAAAGTGAACGACCAGCGCGCCGAACAGATTGCCGCGCAGGTGCGCGATGCCCTGGGCCAGGCGCTGGATCGCGACACGCGCCTGAGCACTGCGGCCAAGGCCGAGGCGAAGGCAAAGCTGGAGAAGCTGAAGATCGAAGTCGGCACACCGAACCGCGATCTCGATTACACCGTGCAACCGATGGGCCGCGGCAGCTTCGGCAGCAACATGCTGATCGCCTCCACCTGGCGCCACCGCGAGGAGATGAAGCGCATCGGCCGCGGCAACGCCGACCGTCGCTGGGACGTGCTGCCGCAGGATCCGTCGCTCGCCTACGACATCACGCAGAATCGCCTGATCGTCACCGCCGCCATGCTGCAGCCGCCCGTGTACGACACGAGCAAGGATGCGGCGTGGCTGTACGGCTCCTACGGTGCGCTGGTCGGCCACGAACTCAGTCACGGCTTCGACAACCGCGGTCGCTACGTCGATGCGAAGCAGGAACTGCGTGACTGGTGGACGCCGACCGAAGTCAGCGCATGGGACGCGGTAAGCAAGCGCGTGTCCACCCAGTACGGTGCGTACGACTATCCCGGCCTGAAAGGCATCAAGGTCAACGGCGCGCAGACCAGCGACGAGAACATCGCCGACCTGGCCGGCGTGGAACTCGCGTGGGCCGCCTATCGCGCCGCTGAACCGTCCGCGATGAAACCGGCGAACGAATCCTTCTACAAGGGCTGGGCATCGCTGTGGCCGCAACACATGACCACCGAAGCCGCCCAGCAACGCGCCGCCACCAGCGTCCACGCCCCCGGCCAATGGCGCACCAACGGACCATTGCGCAACCAGGCATCGTTCGGCGAAACGTTCGGCTGCAAGGCGGGCAACGCGATGATGCTGCCGGCAGATCAGCAGATCCGGTTGTTTCCGTGAGCGATGGGATGATTGGCGGCGCTTAGCGTTCGCGAACGGCCTGCCGTTCCGTACTGCGTTGAATCGCTGTTGCTGTTGCTGTTGCTGTTGAACAGCCGAGCACACTTCTAGACCCGCAGGGCGCCGCACATGGATGTGCGGCGCTGAGCAAGGAGGCATGGATGCCGACTTGCGCGGCCCTGACTCCCTCTCCGGTCGTGGGACTGCTTCGTCGGGGAAGACCCTTTCTTTTGGTTACTTTTCTTTGGGTCAGCAAAGAAAAGTGACCCGGCCGGCTTTAGACGGACGGAAGCTTTGCTCTTCCCGCTTCTCATACGCGACCGGTAAGCGTGAAAAGTCCATGGATCCCCGCCTTCGCGGGGATGACGATCAAGAGCAGCGCCAAACTGGATCCCGGCTTTCGCCGGGATGACGGCGAAAGCGATTGGCGAATGACGAACGATCGCTATCGTTGGCGCTGCGTTCGTGAGGATCCCGATGGGAAAGGCTGAAACGCCACGACGCGCCTACCGCACTACCCGCATCCGCGGTGGCCCCTTCCTTCCGAACGGCGGCTGCCCGCGCCAATAGCGGATCAACAGCCAGCCGAACAACATGCCGCCCAGATGCGCGAAATGCGCCACGCCCGGCATCGTGTTGGTCACGCCCAGCAGCAGTTCGATGGCGCCGTACACCAGCACCAGCGTGCGCGCCTTCATCGGGATCGGCGGAATCAGCAGCATCACGCGCTGGTTCGGGAACAGCATGCCGTAGGCCAGCAGCAGACCGAAGATGCCGCCCGACGCGCCCACCGTCGGATACGCCTCGCCACCCTGCGACATCGTCCACATGCCAACGGCGATCTGGCACAACGCGGCGCCAACCACGCACACCAGGTAATAGGTCAGGTAGCGGCGATCGCCCCACACGTGTTCCAGCGGCGCGCCGAACATCGCCAGCGCCAGCATGTTGAACAACAGGTGCGCGAAGTTGCCGTGCATGAAGCCATAGGTCAGCAGCTGCCACGGCATGAAGCCGATGCCATAAAGATCATCACCGCTGCCCGGCGGCCATAGCATGAAGTTCGCAAGCGCAACGTCGCCGAGGAACAACTGCAGCACGAACACCAGTCCGTTGGCGATCAGCAGGGCCTTGGTGACGGGGGGAAGATTGGAAAACATCGCGGCTCCTAGGGTGCGCTACATGGTAGCCGGAGGTCCGGCGCCATGCGTTCGCAGGCGGATCACGTGGAATCAGCGTTGCGCCGGCCGCGCACGGCTGGGTGCAACGTCGGGGGACTTCGTGCGGGCACGCTTGCGCGGCGGTGTCGCAGGCCCGGTGGCGAGCACGCCCATGCCCCACATCTGCTCGTCCAGCGTGGCCGCGGCGCGCTGGCCGATCACGCGTCCGCGCTCCACCTTCACTCCTTCCGCACGCAGGCGCTGGCTCTGTTCGCGATAACCGCGCGAGCCTTCGGGAAACGCGATACGTCCGTCCGAGCGCAGCACGCGGTGCCACGGCAGGCCTGCATCCTCGTTCTGGCCCAGCAGGCGCGCCACCAGGCGCGCCCGACCCGGCAGGCCAGCGCGGCGCGCGACCTCGCCGTAGCCCGCGACCTCGCCCGCCGGGATCGCCCGTATGGTGTCCAGGATGCGTGCATGCGCGTCGTCGGCAGCGGACTTGCTCATCGCGGTAGCATAACGGCATCCCCCGGAAGGAGCCGCCCGTGCGCAACTTCGAATCGATCCGCCGGCACCTGAAGGCCGCGCAATTCCACTTGACCGAACACGACGTCGATGTGCTGTGCATCGAGCTGTCGCTGGAACACGGCACCCGCCACCAGGCCATCTTCCTGTCCGAACTGGACGACGACGACGGCCGCCCCTACCTGCGCGTGAGCACCGCGGTCGCGCCGATCACCGGCCTGGACGCGAAGAAGGCGCTGATCTTCAACTGGCAGAGCCGCGTGGGCTACCTCGCCATCGGCGACCTCGACGGCGTGCCGCACCTGCAGCTGTGCGAGAACCGCCCGTATGAGGGCCTGGACGCGGCGGAAATCGATCGGCTCGTACTGGAGATCGGCGGGCTGGGCGACCGGATGGAGCGGATGCTGTCGGCAGGTGGCGATCTGTTCTGATTCGGGGATTCCAAACTCCGAACTCCAAGCTCGGGACTCGGGACTCGAAAGACCCTGCCTCCTGGCTCGTCATTCCCGCGAAGGCGGGAATCCATGGAGCCACCGCATGCGGTGTCGACCACACCCTTTGGGATGCAGATGGGCGCTCAGCCGGCGAGGAAGACCGCCCGTGCTCGTCATTCCCGCGCAGGCGGGAATCCATGTATCCGTCGCAGTCAACGCCTACGTAAGCGTTGACGTCCGCACGTCTGGATCCCCGCCTTCGCGGGGATGACGGCGTGGGCGGGCAAGTCAGTCCATCTTCGCGGGGATGGCGGCATCGACGAATCAGCTGCTCCCCTTTGCGGGATGACCGCATCAAAGCAGTCAGCCAAACGAAAGGCCCGCTTGCGCGGGCCTTTTTTCAGCATGCGCGCGGATCACGCCCAGCCGAACAACCGGAACATCTCGAAGCACAGGTAGGCGATGCCGCCTGCGGCCGGGATCGTGAGGATCCACGCCCAGATCATCTTCTCCACCACCGTCCACTTGATGGCGTTGAAGCGCTTGGCCGTACCCACGCCCATGATGGCCGAGGAGATGTTGTGCGTGGTCGACACCGGGATGCCGAGCGTCGACGCCGCCATGATCACCGACGCCGCGCTGGTCTCGGCGGCGAAGCCGTTGATCGGATGCAGCTTCACCAGCTTGTGGCCCAGCGTCTTGATGATGCGCCAGCCGCCCGCGGCGGTGCCGGCGGCCATCACGATGGCGCAGGTCAGCTTGATCCACAGGTCGATGTCGTTGTTCTCCAGCGCCGCCTGCGACGGATGCAGGAACGCCAGCCAAGGCGGCAGGTTATCCAGCGTGCCCGCCGACTGCGCCCCGACCAGCGCCAGGGCGATGATGCCCATGGTCTTCTGCGCATCGTTCATGCCGTGGGCGAAGCCCATGCCGGCGGCCGAAGCCAGCTGCGCCTTGCCGAAGAACGCGTTGACCCAGCGCGGACGCGCCATTCGCGCGAGGAAACCGCCGCTGCGCGCCATCAGCGAGATCAGCGCGAACAGCACGCCCATCACCAGGAAGCCTGCCGCAAAGCCCAGCAGCGGCGAGGACACCATCGGCACGATGACCTTCCACAGCACGCCGGCGCTCTTGTACCAGGGGTCGGACGGCTGCGACCAGATGACCGAATGGAAGTTGTTGCTGGCCGCGGCGACAGCCGCGCCGCACAGGCCGCCGATCAGCGCATGCGACGAGGACGACGGCAGGCCCTTCCACCAGGTGATCAGGTTCCACACGATCGCGCCCAGCAGTGCGCACAGGATCAGCTGCGAGGTGACCTCGACCACGCCGGTGTCGAGCAGGCCGGAGGCGATGGTCTTGGCCACCGCGGTGCCCCACAGCGCGCCGAGCAGATTGGTGAAGGCCGCCAGGGCGACCGCCTGCATCGGCGAGAGCACCTTGGTCGCCACCACGGTGGCGATGGAGTTGGCGGTGTCGTGGAAGCCGTTGATGTACTCGAACGCGAGCGCCGCGAACACCACGACCAGGACCAGGGTCAGCATGAGCCCGGCCCCTTACGAGTTCTTCAGTACGATTTCGTAGGCGACCACGCCCGCCTCGCGGCAGCGGTCGATGGCCTTCTCGAGGATTTCGAAGAACTCCTTGAGCAGGAACATCTGCAGGTTGTCCAGGCGGCCGGAATAGATGTCGCGGTACAGCTCCAGCATCAGGCGGTCGGCCTCGTTCTCGATCGAGCGCAGCTCGTCGTTGAGCGCCTTCATCGGTTCGAGCTTCAGGTTGCGCAGCTCGCGCACCATCTTCACCACCACCGCCGCGGCCTGCTCCAGCATCGCCGCGCGCGGCGCGAAGTCGATGTGCTCCAGGTGGCGCGTGGCCAGCGAATAGCGGTCGGCGAATTTCTCGACCTGCTTGGGGATCTTGTACAGCGCCGAGCCCAGGGCTTCGATGTCCTCGCGCTCGATCGGGGTGATGAAGCTGTTCACCAGCTCCTGGCTGATCTTGTCGGACGCCTCGCGCTCGCGCTGGCGCGCCAGCTTGAAGGCATCCAGCGCGGGCTGCCGGTCGGCCGTCTTGAGCATCGCGTGCAATGCCTTGGTGCTGTCGTGAGCGGCGACGGCGGCCTCCTCCAGCAGGGTATAGAACTGGTTGCCTTGGCCGAAGATGGTTTGCAGGGAGAACATGCGGAGGGGGCCTCGTGGTGCCGGAATGCCCGGCTCATTGGGGTCGCAGGGCGGAATTATGACGGTTTGGTGTCGATCACGCGCGCCAGGCGACGGGTTGATTTCGCCCGCCCTGCTACCATCCTGTGGTTGACATCCCCCTTCACCTGCCCTCCACCCGATGGACGACGACCCAGAACGGCCGCCCGCCCCCGCCTTGCCGCGCCCTCACGGCGCGTGCACCCCAGCCTGCCATCCTGAGGTACGGACCGCATGCTGGAACTGCTGATCGTCATCGCCCTGATCGTCCTCAACGCCTTCTTCGCGATGTCGGAGATGGCGCTGATGACATCGCGCAAGCTGCGCCTGCGGCAGATGGCCGAAACCAGCCGCGGCGCCCGCGTCGCGCTGGAACTGGCCGAGCACCCGGACAACCTGCTCTCCACGGTGCAGGTGGGCATCACCGGCATCGGCATCCTCACCGGCACCTTTGGTGGTGAATCCATCGGTCTGGCCATCGCCGGCTGGCTGCAGGGCGTGTGGCCCGACGCGGCCCAGTACGCGCGCGGCATCGGCATCGGCACGGCCGTTACGCTGATCACCGCCGCCTCGGTGATCTTCGGCGAACTGATCCCCAAGCGCCTGGCGTTGACCAATGCCGAACGCATCGCATGCACGGTGGCGATTCCGCTGTACTGGCTGTCGCGCGCCGCGCGTCCCATCGTGGCCGGGCTCGGCTCCATCAATCGGCTGTTCCTGCGCCTGATCGGCGTACAGGACGATGCGCGCAGCGCGATCAGCGAAGAAGAAATCCGCCTGCTGGTGACCGAAAGCCACGAGCAGGGCGTGATCGACGCGGACGAACGCAAGATGATGAACCGCGTGCTCGGCCTGGGCGACCGCACCGCCGAGAGCCTGATGACGCCGCGCACGCGCATCACCTGGCTCGACGCCGCCGCGGGTTTCGCCGAGAACCTGGCGGTGATGCGCGAAACGCCCTTCTCCCGCTATCCCGTGTATCGCGGCAGCGATAGCGACGTGCTTGGTATCCTCGAGGTGAAGTCGCTGCTCGACCGCCTCGACGAGAAGGCGCCGGAGCTGTTCAAGGAATTGCGCGAGCCGCTGTTCGTGTCCGAGTCCACGCACGCGATGAAGCTGCTGGAGATCTTCCGCGAGGAACAGCAGTCGCTCGCGTTGGTGGTGGACGAGTACGGCGACATCAGCGGCATGGTGACGATCGCCGACCTGATGGACGCCGTCGTCGGCCGCGTGCATGCGTTCAGCGGCCCCGAAGGCAGCGACCAGGACGACACCGCGCCGGTGGTGGAGCGCGCCGATGGCTCGTTCCTGCTGGACGGCTCGCTGCCGGTGGAGGATCTGCGCGAACTGGTCGGCGGCGGGCGCCTGCCCGACGAGGACGAGCACGATTTCCACACCGCCGCGGGCATGGTCATCGCGCACTTCGGCCGCATTCCCTACGTGGGCGAACATTTCGAGTGGGATCGCTGGCGCGTCGAGGTCGTGGACCTCGATGGCCCGCGCATCGACAAGCTGCTGTTGCTCAAGCGCCCGGAACCGGAGCCGGTGACGGATGACACCTCAGGCTGAGCGCGGCGACCACCCGCGCGAGGCCGGCACGCGGATCCTGCTCGACGTATTCGCCGCCGGCGATCCGAACGAACAACTGCGCCTGGGCGACGTGCTGCACGGACTGGGCGATCGTTCCTTCGGCATGCTGCTGTTCGTGTCGACCATCCCGGCGTTCATCCCGATTCCGGGCGTGGGCGGCGCGATCAGCGGACCGCTGGTGATCCTGGTCGGGCTGCAGTTGCTGATCGGACTTCGCCAGCCGTGGCTGCCCGCGTTCCTCGCGCGCCGGGGTCCGCATCGCAGTGCGATGGCACGTTTCCGCGACCTGCTCTCGCCCTGGCTGTCGCGCCTGGAGAAGCTGGTCCGGCCGCGCGCGACGATCCTGCTGGATCACCGCGCGGCGGACTTCTTCAGCGGCCTGCTGCTGGTGCTGCTGGGCCTGCTGCTGTCGCTGCCGATTCCGTTCACCAACTTCCTGTTCGGCGGCCTGCTGTTGCTGTTCGCGCTGGCGCTGCTCGAACGCGACGGCTACCTGCTCGGCGCCGCATGGGCGGCCGGCGCGGTGGCGATCACGGTGTTCGGCATCCTGTCGGGAAGCCTGGCCACGGCTGCGGCGCGCTGGTTCGATCTGCTGGTCTGAGCCACGCGCAGCGGCTCGCGGAACATGAACGGAGCGAAGCGCACGTGCTGCTCAAGCACGTCGCCCGCAGGCCGATAGAAGGGGCGACATGGAACGTCTGCCTCCTTTCTGCAGCCCATGCCATGTCCCCGCACACCCAAGCCAAATCCCTGAGTCTCCAGACCAAACTGCTCGGCGTCCTGACGCTGGGCCTCACCGTCGTCCTGCTCTGTGCCATCGGCGGCCTCGCCTCGGCGTGGATCAACCTCTCCACCGAAGTTCCTGCCGAAGTGCAGCAGTCGGTGGACGTGGAACGCGCCAGCCGTGAATTCCGCACCCAGGTGCAGGAATGGAAGAACGTGCTGATCCGCGGCAACGACGCGGAGTTGCGCGAGAAACACCTGTCCGCGTTCCGCGAGCGCGGGGCCGAAGTGCAGCAGATCGTCACCGCTCTCTCCGGCTCGATCACCGATGTGCAGGCCGCCGGCGCGGCGCGCGCCTTCGCATCGCAGCACCAGCACCTGCAGCAGCAGTACGTGTCGGCATTGAAGACCTTTGCCGATTCGAACTACGACACGCACGTCGGTGACGAGGCCGTCCGTGGCATGGACCGCGAGCCCACGCGCACGCTGGAAACGCTGATCGAACGCACCAAGTCGCTGGCCGATGCCGCCGTGCTGCGCAACTCGCAGGAGGCAAGGCAGAACCTGGTTCTGGCGGGGGCTCTGACCGCCATCGCCGCGTTCGTGCTGCTGGCGGCCATCGCATGGTGGGTACGCCGCTCGGTGATCCGCCCCATCGAGGAAGTCGCGCGCGCCGCGCAGGCAGTTTCGCGCGGACAGCTCGACGCAACGCTGGTCGTGCGCACACGCGACGAAATCGGCACGCTCGCACGCGGAATGCTCGATGTCGTGGAGACGCTCAAGTCCGTATCGGCCGCACAGGCAGAGATGGCCGAACGCCACGCCACCGGCCAGATGAGCCATCGCATGGACGCCTCGCGCTTCCCCGGCGCCTTCGGCCGCATGGTCGAGGACAGCAACGCACTGGTCGCCGCGCAGGTGGCGCTGATCGAACGCATGCTGGCGGTGATGCAGCGCTACGCCGTGGGCGACCTGTCGGTCGACATGGACGCATTGCCGGGCGAGAAGGCCTCCATCACGCAGGCGATGAATGCCGCCAAGCACAACCTCGCGTCGATCAACGCGGAAATCAGGCATCTGGTCGAGTGCGCGGCGCAGGGCGATTTCGCCACGCGCGGCAACGAGGAGGCTTACCAGCACGACTTCCGTGCGATGGTCAGCGGTCTGAACCGGCTGATGGCCGGCACGCACGACAACCTGTCGCAGCTGTCGGCACTGTTGCGTTCGATTGCCGATGGCGACCTCACCGCGCGCATGCACGGCGAGCATCGCGGCGTGTTCGCGCGGATGCGCGACGACGCCAATGCCACCGTCACGCGCCTGGTGGAGATCGTCGCCGGCATTACCGACGCCAGTCGCGCGATCAACAATGCCGCCGCGGAAATCTCGGCCGGCAACAGCGACCTCGCACGTCGTACCGAACAGCAGGCCGCCAGCCTGGAAGAAACCGCGGCGTCGATGGAGGAACTCACCACGACGGTCCGCCAGAACGCGCAGACCGCGCGCCAGGCCAGCGAGCATGCCGGCGATGCGGCCGTGGTGGCACGCGACGGCGGCGAGGTGGTCGGCCGGGTCGTGGCGACGATGGACGGCATCGAGCATGCATCGCGGCGCATTGCCGAGATCATCTCGGTAATCGACGGCATCGCCTTCCAGACCAACATCCTCGCGCTCAATGCGGCGGTCGAAGCGGCGCGCGCCGGCGAACAGGGCCGCGGCTTCGCGGTGGTCGCCGGCGAAGTGCGTGCGCTGGCACAGCGCTCGGCGCACGCCGCCAAGGAGATCAAGGGCCTGATCGACGACTCGGTCAGCCAGGTGTCCTCGGGCTCCGCGCTGGTGACGCAGGCCGGGCAGACCATGCAGCGCATCGTCGACGCCGTGCAGCGCGTCACCGCGATGATGTCGGAGATTTCCGCCGCCTCGCAGGAGCAGGCGTCGGGAATCGAGCAGGTCAGCCGCACCGTCCTGCACATGGACGAGGCCACGCAGCAGAACGCGGCGCTGGTGGAGGAAGCCTCCGCCACGGCGAAGTCGATGGTCGATCAGGCCAGCCAGCTCGGCGAGGCGGTGGCGGTGTTCCGCACGTCGCAGGAGCATTGGGCGGCAGCGGCCTGATTGCGCGACGCCGTTGCCGCGGCGCTCGCGACGGGCAAAAAAAGCCCCGCCAACGCGGGGCTTTTTTGTCTCCGATGTGTCGCGGTATCAGGCGAACGGATCCTGCAGCACGATGTTCGCGTCGCGATCCGGCCCGGTCGAGACGATCGCCAGCGGGCAGCCAGCCAGTTCCTCCAGCGCGCGCAGATAGGCGCGTGCGGCGGCCGGCAGCTTGTCCCACTCGGTGACGTTGTGGGTGCTCTCTTCCCAGCCCGGGAATTCCAGGTACACCGGCGTGCACTCTTCCCAGCCGGCGGCATCCAGCGGCGCGTACTCGGTGCGCTTGCCGCGGTATTCGTAGGCGATGCAGATCTTCAGCTTCTCCATGCCGTCCAGCACGTCGAGCTTGGTGATGCACAGGCCGGTGATGCCGTTGACCGCCACCGCACGGCGCAGCGCGACGATGTCCATCCAGCCGCAGCGGCGCGGACGGCCGGTGGTCGCGCCGTATTCCTGGCCCCGGTCGCGCAGCCCTTGGCCGATGTCGTCGTCCAGTTCGGTCGGGAACGGCCCGCCACCCACGCGCGTGGCATAGGCCTTCGCGATACCCAGCACATAGTCGATCGCGTCCGCGCCCACGCCGGTGCCGGCATACGCACCGCCCACCGTGGTGTTGGACGAGGTCACGTACGGATACGTGCCATGGTCGATGTCGAGCAACGAGCCCTGCGCGCCTTCGAACAGCACCTTCTTGCCCTGCTTGCGCAGGTCGTGAAGGATGCCGGCGACGTCGGACTTCATCGGCTCGACGTATTCGCCGAAGGCAAGAGCCTCGTCGAGCGTCTTCTGGAAGTCCACCGCCTCCACGCCCAGGTACTTGGTCAGCACGAAGTTGTGATAGTCCATCGTGCTGCGCAGCTTCTCGGCGAGCTGCTGCGGGTAATGCAGGTCGGCCACGCGAATGCCGCGGCGCGCCACCTTGTCTTCATACGCCGGCCCGATGCCGCGTCCGGTGGTGCCGATGGCCTTGCCGCCGGCGGCCTTCTCGCGGGCCTGATCCAGCGCGATGTGGTACGGCATGATCAGCGGCGTGGCCGGGCTGATTTTCAGGCGAGACCGCACTTCCACGCCGTTGCCTTCCAGCTCGGCGATTTCCTTCTGCAGCGCCGCCGGCGACAGCACCACGCCGTTGCCGATCAGGCACAGCGCGCCTTCGCGCAGGATGCCCGACGGGATCAGGTGCAGGACGGTCTTCTTGCCGCCGATGACCAGCGTGTGGCCGGCATTGTGGCCACCCTGGAAGCGCACGACGGCGCCGATTTCCCGGGTAAGCAGATCGACGATCTTGCCCTTGCCTTCATCGCCCCACTGGGCACCGAGAACGACGACTGACTGACCCATTTCGAAGCTCCTGACTCCGTTGCATTGAGGACCGGCGGTGCCGGGCTGCCGCGGAGAACTCACGAGAGGAGCCCGCAAACAGCAAGAAAGCCGGCGGGGCGCTGGGCCCCGTCCGGCTTTTGTGCATTATCCGGGTTTTGGGTCGACGGGACCACCCCGTCGGGAGAATCCGGCCGATCCGGGCAGGTCTGCGTGAAGACCCCGGTCAGCGCGGCCTCAGGCCCGCACCCACCACAGCGACAGCAGGCCGACGCCCACCACCACGGCTCCGACCAGGCGCAGATGCCGGTCCGGCAACGCGTGCAGTTGTTCCGCGGCGCGCTTCCATCCACGCGGCGCCGCGAACAGGAACAGACCTTCCAGTACCGCGACCAGGCACAGGGCCGAGAGCAGTTCGCTCACGGGCCGCTCAGCGCTCTGAACGCAGGTACTGGATGAACGGATCGTCGCGGTCCAGCACGATCACGCTGTCGCCGTTGCCGAAGGCCTTGCGATAGGCATCGAGGCTGCGCTGGAAGGCGTAGAAGCCCGGGTCCTTGCTCGCCGCCTGCGCATACAGGCGGGTGGCCTCGGCATCGCCTTCGCCACGCAGCTTCTGAGCGTCGCGCTCGGCCTCGGCCACGATCACCTGCTTGTCGCGCTCGGCCTGGGCACGGATCGCCTGCGCCTGCTCCACGCCTTCGGCGCGCAGCTGGCTGGCTACCTGCAGACGCTGGCTGCGCATCTGGTTGTAGACCGAGGTGACCACGTTGCTGTCCTGCGGCAGCTCGATGCGCTTGATGCGGATGTCGACGATCTTCACGCCCAACGTCTGCGCGCCCTGGTTGATGGCCTCCAGCTGACGTCCGATGACCGCGGTACGGTCGCCGGACACCACCTGCTGCAGGGTGCGGGAGTTGATCTCGTTGATCAGCGAATCGCGGATGATCGGCGCCAGGCGCTCGACCGCGATCGTCTCGTTGCCGCCGGTCGCGCGGTAGAACGTGCGCAGGTCGTTGATGCGACCCAGGGCGAAGAAGTCGACGCTGACGTTCTGCTTGTCCGCGGTGAGATAGCGCTCGGGGTCCGCATCGAGCACCTGCAGGCGGCGGTCGAACACGCGCGCGGTCTCGACCAGCGGCCACTTGAAGTGCAGGCCCGGACCGATATCGGTGCGCACCACGCGGCCCAGGTTCAACACGATGGCACTGTGGCCCTCGCGCACGACGAACACCGAACCCAGCAGTGCGAACAGGGCCGCGACCACCGCGGCGATCCAGAGGGAGAATTTCATCGCGTGACCTCCTCACGGCCCGTCGGGCGCGGCGAACGCGCCGGCCGGCCGGTGTCTGCGGCATCGTTCGTGATCGAGGGCGCCAGCAGGTCCGGCGTGAGCATCGGCGTGCCGCCAGCGGCCGCCCCATTGCGCTTGTCGCCCATCGGGACGTAGATCAGCTGGCGCGAATTGCCGCCGACGACGGTGCGGTTCTCCGCCAGGACCTCCTGGACGGTATCGAGCCACAGGCGCTTGCGCGTGACATCCGGCGCGTTGCGGTACTGGTCCACCAGCAGCGAGAAACGGGTCGCGTCGCCTTCGGCGCGGGCGACCGATGCGGTCTTGTAGCCTTCCGCCGCCGCACGCACGCGCGCCGCCTCGCCGCGCGCTTCCGGCACGATCTGCTTGGCGTAAGCCTGCGCCTGGTTGATGGCGGTGGTCTTGTCGGACGCGGCGCGCTGCACTTCGTCGAAGGCGTCCTTCACCTCGTCCGGCGGACGGGCATTGGGCAGGTTGAGCTCCGTCACCACCAGGCCGGTGCGATAGGCCTGCAGCGAAGACTGCAGTTGCTGCTTCACGGTCGTGGTGAGTTCCGAGCGCGCGTTGAGCACGGTGTCCAGGTCGGAACGGCCGACCTGCTCGCGCACGGCGCTCTGCGCGGCTTCACGCAGCACGCGGTCGGCATCTCGCGAACCGAACAGGTAGGTTTGCGGATCGCCGATGCGGTACTGCACGTTGATCTCGACGTTCACCATGTTGGCGTCGCGGGTGAACACCGGCACGGTGTCGCTGTAGGCATTGCTCTGCGTGGCGTTGACCTTGGTCACGCGCTCGATCGGCCACGGCGCCTTCAGGTGCGGACCCGGTTCGAGCACGCGCGAGAACTGGCCGAAGCGCAGCACGACGCCGCGCTCCTGTTCGGTTACCAGCACGAAGCAGTTGAACACCAGCCACAGGCCGAACACGATCGCGGCCCAGCGCAGGATGTTGCCGCCACCCGCGCCGCCGCCGAACAGCCCGCGCAGGGGATCGAGCAAAGCGTCCAGCCCGCGGCCGTCGGGTCTGCGTTGCCGCGGGGTTCGTCCATTCGAACCGCCGGAGTTGTCACTACCAGGGGTGTTCCAGGCCATGCCTGCTCCAGGTGGGGGATCGGCGCGCGTATTCAGCTGCGCGCGGGTGCGTCGATTCTAGGTGGGGGTGCGATGTGCCTCAAGCAAGCCGGGCGCCTCAGGCCGCGTCTTCGGCTTCCTCGGGCGGCAGCAGCGGCCGCAGCGCCTCGCCATGCGCCTGCACGAACAGCTTCTGGGCGTCGGCCAGCGGCAAGTCCACGCGGATCCGCCACCCGTGTTCGTCGTGCTCCTCGCCACGGACAGCGCCCAGGTCGTGCAGGCGTGCGCGCAGCTTGGCCGCTTGTGGCGGTATGCGCACCTCGCCGACCAGGTGACGCAACTGCAGTGCCTCGGCCAGCGCCTGCCGCAGCACGTCCAGACCGCGTCCGTCGCGCGCCGAGAGCCACACGCGCATGCGCCCTTCGGCGGGCCGGTCGAGCCGCGGCTGCGTGGCGCCTTCGCCGTCGTCGAGCTTGTCGATCTTGTTGAACACCAGCAGTTGCGGGATGTCGCCTGCGCCGATGTCGCGCAGCACGGCATCCACCTGGGCGATGCGTTCGTCGCGCAGCGGGTCGGCCGCATCCACCACGTGCAGCAGCAGGTCGGCCTCGCGCGACTCCGACAGGGTCGAGCGGAACGCCGCGACCAGTTCGTGCGGCAGGTCACGCACGAAACCGACCGTGTCGGCCAGCACGACGCCACCGCCCGACAGTTCGATGCGGCGCACCGTGGGATCGAGCGTGGCGAACAACTGGTCCGCCGCGTATGCGTCCGCGCCGGTCAGCGCATTGAACAGCGTCGACTTGCCGGCGTTGGTGTAGCCCACCAGCGCTACGCGGGGCAGCTCGCTGCGCACGCGGGCGCGACGCATCTGCGTGCGCTGCACCTCGACCTTTTCCAGTCGGCGCTGCAATTGCTCCAGGCGCTTCTGCAACAGGCGACGGTCGGTTTCCAGCTGGGTTTCGCCGGGGCCGCGCAGGCCGATGGAACCACCGCGCTGGCGCTCGAGGTGGGTCCAGCCGCGCACCAGTCGCGTGGCCATGTGCTTGAGCTGGGCGAGCTCGACCTGCAGCTTGCCGTCGTGGCTGTGCGCACGCTGGGCGAAGATGTCGAGGATCAGGCCGGTGCGGTCGACCACCCGACGCTGCAGCGCGCGCTCCAGGTTTCGCTCCTGGCCGGGCGTGAGCGGATGGTTGACGAGGATGAGGTCCGCGCCCGTCGCATCGGCGGCGGCCTTCACCTCTTCCAGCTTGCCGCTGCCGATCAGCATCGCGGCATTGGGGCGATCGATGCGCGCGGTCAGCACCGCGGCAATGCTTGCGCCGGCCGAGCGGGCAAGGTCGGCGAACTCCTCCATCAGGTCCTCGTCCGGCGGGCCGCCGGCATGGGGCTGGATCAGGAGCGCGTGCTCGCCTTTGCGGGATCTTTCGAACAAACGGAGGTCAACCTGTGCGGGTACAGGATGACAACATGGGCACGGACCCGCGCCCATGCAAGGGCCGCAGGTCCTGCTCCCGCCCGGACCTGCGGGCGGCCGGGCATGGCGGCGTCTTCACGCCGCCCGTCCGGCATCACTCGGACTCTTCGCCGCCCTCGCCGCCCTCGGACGACTGGACATAGCCGCCACCCGGACCCACGCGCACGTTGCGCGCCGGCACGACGGTGGAAATAGCGTGCTTGTAGACCATCTGGCTCACGGTGTTGCGCAGCAGCACCACGAACTGGTCGAAGGACTCGATGGTGCCCTGCAGCTTGATGCCGTTGACCAGATACACCGAAACCGGCACGCGCTCACGACGCAGCGCATTCAGGAAAGGATCCTGCAAAGACTGTCCCTTGGACATGGCGTATTTCCCCGACTCGTTCTAGTTATGAGGGCGGCGCGATCTGCCCGCATCGCCTGTTCCCTGTCCCCATGGTGGCGACCGGCCGATGGTAGCGCAATCGATCCCGCCGCATGCGCACCCGACTCAGCGCTTCGTCCGTCCCGTGACGCCGTCCATGAACAAGGCACGTGCCGCCTCCAGTTCCTCGCGCTGCAGCGCGGGATCGAACCATTGCGCGTCGAGCTCGCCGCGCAGCCAGGTCAGCTGCCGCTTGGCCAGCTGGCGCGTGGCGTGCACGCCACGGTCGCGAAACTCCGCCGCCGTGGTGCCGCCGTCCAGGTGCTCCCAGGCCTGCCGATAACCCACCGCACGCAACGCCGGCAGGTCCAGTGGCGCCGGGTGATCGCGCAGCTCCGGCGTCGCCCGCAGCGCGCGCACTTCGTCCATGAATCCCTGCTGCAGCATCTGATCGAAGCGGAGTTCGATGCGGCGGTGCAGTTCGGTGCGGTCCGCCGGGGCGAGCACCAGCTTGAGCACGCGCACGGGCAATGGCGGTGTCGAGGCCGCCTCGCTGCGCCAGTCGCTGATGGTGCGGCCGGACAGGCGGTACACCTCCAGCGCCCGCTGGATGCGCTGCGCATCGGTGGCGTGGACCCGTGCGGCGGCCTGCGGATCGATCGCGGCCAGTTCGGCATGCAGCACGTTCCAGCCGCGCTCCCGCGCCTCCTGCTCCAGCTGCGCACGCATGTCCGCATCGGCCTGCGGCATGGGCGAGAGCCCGTGGAGCAACGCGTGGAAGTACAGGCCTGTACCGCCGGCCAGGATCGGCAAACGGCCGCGCGCGACGATGTCCTCCACTGCACGGCGGGCGTCCGCCGCGAAGTCCGCCGCGGAATACGGTTGCCACGGCTCGCGCAGGTCCAGCACGTGATGCGGCACGCGGGCCCGCTCCGCCGGCGTGGGCTTGGCCGAGCCGATGTCGAGCCGCCGGTACACCAGCGCCGAATCGACGCTGACGATCTCGCCCCCGAAGCGCTCCGCCCATTCCAGCGCCAGCGCCGTCTTGCCCGACGCGGTCGGACCCATCAGGGCGATGGCGATGGGACGCTGGTCGGCGGGCATGGCGGATGTGGATCGATCGGGCACCTAGCCTCGCACAGGCGCGGCACGGCGGAAACGGTGCTTCGTCCTTTTCTCCACACCCGCTGTGGAGAACCACTGGGGCAAGGCTGTTGATAAGGCGTCACGTCCCAGGCGCGGCAAGGCTTCCCGGGTGTCTGGCGAAATTTTGGCCATCACGAGTGCGCTATCCACACACCCTGTGGACAAGCCTGCGGACAGCAGTGTGAGGATGCGCCGCATACGTTGCTGTGTCGCGGCCCGCAGCAGTTTTGGCGAAAAATTGACCAGCCAAATTGCTTGACGCCGAGTGCGTTTTCGGCATCGCGGAACTGTTCCTGCCTGATCCGTTTCCAATGCAACGACTGCATCTATCCACATGATCTGTGGACAAACCTGCGGACAGCGATGTGGAGACCGAGCTGCACGCCTTGCACCGCAAGGCGTGCAAGACAGTTGGCGAAAAATTGACCGCAAAAAACGTTTGATTTGCGCGAGCGTTTGCGTATGTGCAGCGCCGCATCCGTATGTTTTCGACCCTGATGTCCACAATGCCTGTGGACAAGCATGCGGACAGCGATGTGCGCAACAACCTGCGAGCCTTGCGGCTCAAGCGCCGCAGCCATATCGGTCAAAAAATGATCAGGCCATTCCTCACTCGTCGTCGGGCCACTTCGGCATCGACGAAGACCTGGTGGTGCGCGGCGCCGGCTGCGCCGCGACCGCATTCCACACCTTGAGTGCATCCACCGTCGCGGCCACGTCGTGCACGCGTAAGAGTTTCGCCCCGCGTTGCGCGGCGATCAGGTGCGCGGCCACCGAGCCCATCGCGCGATCACGCGGATCCTCGCGCCCGGTGATCTCGCCGATGGTGCGCTTGCGCGAAAGGCCGGCCAGCAGTGGCACGCCCAGTTCGGCAAAACGCTCCAGCTGCGCGAGCAGCAGCAGGTTGTGCTGCGTGTTCTTGCCGAATCCGAACCCCGGATCGACCACGATCTTCTTCTTGGCGATGCCCGCCATTTCCGCGGCGAAGATGCGCTCGGCGAGGAAGCGATGCACCTGCGCGACGACGTCGTCGTACTGCGGCGCGTCCTGCATCGACCGTGGCTCGCCCTGCATGTGCATCAGCACCACCGGCACGCCGAGGCCCGCCGCTGCATCCAGCGCACCTTCGCGGCGCAGGCCGTAGACATCGTTGATCATGCCTGCGCCGGCCTGCACGGCCGCGCGCATCACTTCGGGCTTGGACGTATCGATGCTGATCGGCAACGAGGTTTCCCGCGCCAGTCGTTCGATCACCGGGATCGTGCGTCGCAGTTCTTCTTCGACCGGCACCTCCGCCGCACCCGGGCGCGTGGATTCGCCACCGATGTCGAGGATGTCTGCGCCCTCCTCCGCCAGCTTCAGGCCGTGCGCGACGGCCGTCTCCAGCGAGTCGTGCGCGCCACCGTCCGAGAACGAATCGGGCGTCACGTTGACGATGCCCATCACGCGCGGGCGGTCGAGAACGAGGATGCGGCCGTTGCAATCCAGCGTGGGCGTGGTGTCGAACATGGGCAGATCCGGGCTCGGGGATCGCCCATGCTAAGCCTTGCAGGGCCGGGATCCACGTTGCCGCCGCCGAGCCGAAGCGCGCAACGGAGATGACGACGATCAGGGAATCAGCCCCGCGTCGCGCATGGTCTTCCGCTCGTCGTCGTGCGAGATGTAGAACGCGATCTTTGGGCCGCTGCCCGGATCGAACAGGAAGTAGGTGATGTGGAACCTGAATTCCTGCGGGCTGCCTGGCGTCTTCTCGAAGACCATCTGCCAGTGCACCTTCACCTGCGTGTAGCGCTCGTCCAGCGGCGTCTGCGTCAGATCCAGGATTCGCGCGGAACGAAAACCGATGTGCCGGAAGAACGCCTGCCGCTGGGAAATGGAGGCACGGAAGGCCTCGTCGTTCGGGATGCACGCTACTCCGTTGGGATCGCCCCCCATGAACGGATCGGTGTATTGCGGTGCGACAACGTCAGGGTCGAAGGTGTTGGCGCCCCGCTCGTAACGTTCGAAGAACTCCTCGATCCTGTCCATGGCCGCCTTCCCGCGTGTCTGCCTTGCGCCTAAAAAACGACAAGGGCGGCCGAAGCCGCCCTTGTCTTGTACGCCAATCGCGTCGCGATCAGGTCTGCGCCGCCGGACCACCGATGGTGCCCGGACGCTCGCCATCGTCCTTGCTGATGCGGCCGGACTTGGACCAGTCGGCCGGCGGGCCCGGACGGCGGCCGGCCATAATGTCGTCGATCTGGTGCGCGTCGATCGTCTCGTACTGCAGCAGCGCGTCGGCCATCACGTGCAGCTTGTCCAGATTGTCCTTGAGGATCTGCGTCGTGCGCCCGTAGGCCTTGTCGAGGATGTTGCGCACGACCTCGTCGATCTTGCGCGCGGTCTCGTTGGACACGTTCTTGTGCTGCGTGACCGAACGGCCCAGGAACACCTCATCCTCTTCCTCGCCGAACGTGATCGGGCCCAGTTCGGACAGACCCCACTTGGTGGCCATGTTGCGGGCCATCTTGGTGGCGCGCTCGATGTCGTTGGAAGCGCCTGTGGTGACCTTGTCGGCGCCGAAGATCAGCTCCTCGGCGACGCGGCCGCCGTACAGCGAGCACAGCTGCGACTCGATTGCGGTCTTGTTGTAGCTGTACTTGTCGCCTTCCGGCAGGTACATGGTCACACCCAGCGCGCGACCGCGCGGGATGATGGTGACCTTGTAGACCGGGTCGTGTTCCGGAACGATGCGGCCGACGATGGCATGGCCGGCTTCGTGGTAGGCGGTGAGCTTCTTCTCGTCCTCGCTCATCGCCATCGAGCGGCGCTCGGCGCCCATCAGGATCTTGTCGCGCGCACGGTCGAAGTGCTCCATGCGCACGTCCTTGGCGTTCTCGCGAGCGGCGAACAGCGCCGCCTCGTTGCAGAGGTTGGCCAGGTCCGCACCGGAGAAGCCCGGCGTACCGCGCGCGATCGTCATCGGATCGACGTCGTCGTGCAGCGGCAGTTTGCGCATGTGCACGCGCAGGATCTGCTCGCGGCCCTTCACGTCCGGCAGGCCCACCACGACCTGGCGGTCGAAGCGGCCCGGCCGCAGCAGCGCAGGATCGAGCACGTCCGGACGGTTGGTCGCGGCGATCACGATCACGCCCTCGCCGCCCTCGAAGCCGTCCATTTCGACCAGCAACTGGTTGAGGGTCTGCTCGCGCTCGTCGTGGCCGCCGCCCAGGCCGGCGCCGCGATGGCGACCGACCGCGTCGATCTCGTCGATGAAGATGATGCAGGGGGCGTTCTTCTTGGCCTGCTCGAACATGTCGCGCACGCGGCTGGCGCCAACGCCGACGAACATCTCGACGAAATCCGAACCGGAAATGCTGAAGAACGGCACCTTGGCCTCGCCAGCGATGGCGCGCGCCAGCAGCGTCTTGCCGGTGCCCGGCGGACCGACCATCAGCACGCCGCGCGGAATCTTGCCGCCCAGCTTCTGGAACTTGGACGGGTCGCGCAGGAACTCGACCAGTTCGCCGACTTCTTCCTTGGCCTCGTCGCAGCCGGCGACGTCGGCCAGCGTGACCTTGACCTGGTCCTCGCCCTGCAGCTTCGCGCGCGAGCGGCCGAAGCTCATCGCGCCCTTGCTGCCGCCCTGCTGCATCTGGCGCATGAAGTACACCCAGATGCCGATGAACAGCAGCCACGGCAGTACGTTGATGATGATGTACAGCAGCGACGGGCCGCTCTGCGGCGGCGACTGCTCGATAGCGACCTTGTGGTTGATCAGGTCGTTGACCAGATCCTTGTCGCCTGGGCTGTAGGTGGTGAACTTGCTGCCGTCCTTGCGCTCGCCGGTGATCGTGGTGCGATCGTCGGCGATCTTCACTTCCTTTACCCGATCCTGCTGCACCTGCTGCACGAACTGGTCGTAGGCCAGCGTCTCGCTGCCCACCGCGCGCGGTCCGAACGCCTGGAAGACCACCATCAGCACGACGGCGACGATCACCCAGAGCAGCAGATTCTTGGCCAAATCGTTCATCTATTCCTACCTGTCGCCCGAAGGCGTCGTTGCAGCGGGGGCGGCGCCTGGCGCCGTACAACCGTTCTGGAACCTTACTTCATAACCGCGCGCTTGCCCTGTGCCAGCGCGTAGACCTCGGGCGACCGCTTGCGCGACGCCTCCGGCTTGCGGATCACGACCTTCTCATAGCGCCGGCGCAGTTCCTTCACGTACTCGTCGAAGCCCACGCCCTGGAACAGCTTGATCAGGAAGTTGCCGCCGGTACGCAGGTGCTGGTCGGCGAAATCCATCGCCAGCTCGGACAGGTACATCGCCCGCGGCATGTCGACCGCATCCACACCGCTCTTATTGGGGGCCATGTCGGACAGGACAAGGTCCACGGGCTGGCCGCGCAGCGCCTCCACCAGCCGGGATAGGACCGCATCCTCCCTGAAATCCCCATGAAGGAATTCGACCCCGGCCAGTGACGGCATCTCGAGAATGTCCAGGGCGATCACGCGCCCCGGGCGAGCGGGATCGAGGCGGTCCAGTTCCTGCCGCACCCATTGGGACCAGCCGCCAGGGGCGGCTCCCAGGTCGACCACCACCATGCCCGGCTTGAGCAGGCGGTCGCGGGCGACCAGTTCCTCCAGCTTGTAGGCCGCGCGCGAGCGCATGCCCTCCGCCTTGGCCTTCTTCACGAAGGGGTCGGAAAAGTGTTCCTTGAGCCAGCGCTGGCTGGATTTGCTACGGCTCGCCATCGGCCGGCGTTGGGGGCGTGAGGGGCGTGGGGGCGGTCATGATACCCTGCGCGACCCCACCCGATTGCCCGTGATTCCGATGCAGACCGTCCTGACCGCCGCCCAGACCCGCTTCCTGCGCGGTCAGGCCCACGATCTGAAGGCGATGCTGCAGGTCGGCGGCAAGGGCGTGACCGATGCCCTGCTGGCGGAGGTCGACCTGGCCTTGGAGCACCACGAACTGATCAAGGTGAAAGTGGGTGCCGAGGACCGCGACGCGCGCGACGCCATGATCGGCGAGATCGCCGAACGCACCGGCGCGGCGCTGGTGCAGCGCATCGGCCACACGGCGGTGCTGTACCGGCCCAGCAAGGACAAGCGCCAGATCGTGCTGCCGCGGGCCTGAGCGCATCGGGCGGATCGCTTGCCCTGACCGGCCGGGACCCCATCTCTTCCCGATCGAACCCGAAACCGGCGCACCATGCAGCTGAACCTGGAACACCCCGACCACGAATTCGTGCTGCGCGCGGCCGACGGCGCTTCGGCGCGGGTGAACGACCGGCAGCTCCACGCGAGCTTCGTGCTTTCGCCCAACCGGCTGGTCGACGACTGGGGGGTCCAGGACGTGAAGGCGATGACACCGCAGGACCTGGAACCGGTGCTGGCTCTGGACCCGGAAGTCATTCTGCTGGGCAGCGGCGCGGCACAGAAATTCCCGCCTGCCGCCGTGATCGCCGCCTGCCTGTCGCGCGGGGTCGGCCTGGAGACCATGACCAACGCCGCCGCGGCACGCACCTTCAATATCCTGGCCGGCGAAGGCCGCCGCGTCGTAGCGGCGTTCGTGCTCGCGGGCTGACATGCGCGGCGTCAGCGGGCTGCTGATCTCGACCCCCTGCTCTCCTTCCCACGGATCGATCGTCACGCCGCCCGACTGTCACGCGGGGCGCGCACCGGAGTCGACGCATACGCAAGGTTCCTTATTGCCGCGGCAATTCGCCGCGCGTGTCGTCGACAGGCTGAGCGCAGCGTCCGTCCAACCGCCATTGCATGCGCGCCCAGACGCCGAAATGATCTGACGCCCAGGTCCCGTCGACATCGGGACGGTCGAACAGGCGTCGCGCCTGCGGCCGGCAGAACGCGCTTCCACTTACGTAGATCCGGTCGATGCGCGCGGGCGGATTGAACCGCGCGTTGAGCGTGGCGTGCGCCGTGCCGTCCACGTCGGCGGGGTCATGGGCTGCCGCGTAGGCATCGACGAAGGACTCGCGCAGCGGCGTCATCTCCGCGCTGGAGGCGGGTGTATTGAAGTCGCCGCCGATCACCACGGCACCGCCCCCGCTCGTCGCGGCAACGAAGTCCATCAGGTCACGCACCTGGCGCTCGCGCGTGGCGCCGCTGGCGTCGGTGAAGTTCAGGTGCGTGACGTAGAGATCGAGCGCGTGCCCGCGCACGGTCGTGCGCACCCAGCCGGCGATGCGGTAATCGCTTGCCGGCTGCAATGCACGCGCGCCACGGCGGATCATCGGCTCACGGGTCAGGATCGCATTGCCATAACGGCGTGCCCGGCCGGGCGCATCCACCGACACGAAATGCCAGTGATAGCCGAGCCGCTGCGCGAGCGACTGCGCCTGGTTCGGCAATCCGGCATCCTGCAGCACTTCCTGCAGCAGGACGGCGTCGGGCTGAAGGCGGCTGAGCTCATCGGCGATCAGCGCCTGACGGCGTGCCCAGTCGTTGCGGTCGTGCCACAGGTTGAGCGTCACCACGCTCATCGCTTCGGGCTCGGGTCGCGTCCGGGATGAGGCACATCCCGCCACTACGGCCAGCAGGAGCGCCGTGATCACGCCACGCAGCAGCGCGCGCCCGGGATGTCCGCCGCGCGCGGACGCTTCGCTCACTGCTTGGGCAGGTACAGCAGCGGATCGACCGGCTTGCCGTTGTAGCGGACCTCGAAGTGCAGCATCTCGCGCGGGGCGCCAGTGCGGCCCATCTCGGCGATCTGCTGGCCGGCGCGTACCAGCTGGCCTTCGTTCACCAGTCGGTTGCGGTTATGGCCGTAGGCGGAAAGCCACTGGTCGTTGTGCTTGATGATGATCAGCTCGCCGTAGCCGACCAGGCCCGAGCCCGAATACACGACCACGCCGTCTGCGGCCGCGCGTACCGGTGCGCCGCTGGCGCCCGCGATGTCGATGCCCTGCTTGGTCGGTTCGCCCGACACATAGCGGCCGACCAGTTGGCCATCGGCCGGCCAGCGCCATTTGATGTCGCTGGCTGCAGGCTTGGGCGGTGCCGGTGGCGTCGCGGGCTGTGTCGTTGCCGGCGTCTTCGGCGGCTTGGTGGTCGTTGATGCCTGGCCGCCCTTCCCGACCGGATACAGGCGCAGCTTCTGGCCGGGGTAGATGGTGTACGGCGTGCTCAATCCGTTCCAGGCGGCCAGGTCCTGCACGCGGATGTCGTTGCGCGAGGCGATCGCGAACAGCGTGTCGCCACGCTTGACCGTCGTGGTGACACCTTGCTTCGGCTTCGAGGGCGGCAGCGAGGACGTGCCCGGCTCACGATAGACTTTGGTGGTCCAGCAGCCGCTCGCCAGAGCGGCCAGCAGCGCCACAACGACGATTCGCGATATTCCTGTCATGCGTCCTCTCATCCCAACTGAGCCTTCCCTACCGTCAGGCGTGGTGCTGCCGGGCAGCACCGGAACTGCCCGGCACGCGGGCGCGCCATACGGCCGCACGAGTATTCCCGCGCGCCGTCGTGCGCTCCGTGATGACCCGACACTTCGTCCATCAGCCCATCCAGCGGGAATAGAGCTCACGAACCGCCGCGCCGCCACCGCCGATCAGGACGCCGAAGTAGATGATCGTGCCCACGTTGGCCAGATGTCCCAGCAGGACCGCGCCGCCATCGCGCTGGATGAAGCCGATGGCGAACAGCAGCAGTGCCAAGGCTGGCAAGGTATTGCTGAACGGTACGAAGCCGAAGGGTGCCATCAACAGCAGCGCCGCGAGGATGAAGGCGCAGTTGTTGACCAGGCCTGGCACACGGCCATCGACCAGGCGGCGCAGCCGGTGTGGTCGGCTGACCTTCTCCATCCGGTTTACCCAGACCATGCCGGCGGACAGCGCCGGGCGCAGCTTGTCCGCAGGCAGGGCGCGGTCCTTCAGTCGCGCCGGCAGCCACAGGGGCCGACCGATCAGGCGGCTTACGCCCACAAGCAGGATGGCCGCGCCGAACACCGTGCTGACGCCCGGAATCGAGACCGGGATCAGGAACACCAGTGTCAGCAGGATCGTCAGGAGCAGCAAGCCTTCGTCGCCGAAAGCATCCAGCAGCGCGCCGAGGCTCAGGCTGTCCTGCGGCAGGTTCTCGATGATGTAGGCCAGTTGTTCGCCCAACGGCGCCGAACCGGACGCGGACAGATCGGGGTTTTGGCTCATGTCTTCAGTCAACCATGCCCGACAGCAGCGGCACGAATACCACCGGTGCCAGCGTCTGCTGCGTGACGACGCCCTCGGCGTCCTTGCTCAGCTTGAGCAGCGACTGCGAGCCGGCGCCGCCGACCGGGGCGATGAGCGTACCGCCGGGCGCGAGCTGTTCGGTCAGCGCATCGACCAGCGCCGGCGCGGCGGCGGTGACGATGATCGCGTCGAACGGACCGTTCTCCGGCCAGCCGATGCGGCCGTCGTCGTGCTTGCTGCGGATGTTCATGCCGAGCTGGCGGAACCGCTTGCGCGCCGTGCGCAGCAGCTCGCCGATGCGTTCGACCGTGTGCACTTCCAGTCCTAGCGCGGCGAGCACCGCGGCCTGGTAGCCGGAACCCGTGCCGATTTCCAGCACCTTCTTCGGCTCCGACTCCAGCAGGGCTTCGGTCATCTTCGCCACCACCCACGGCTGCGAAATGGTCTGGCCGTGGCCGATGGGCAGCGCGGTGTCCTCGTAGGCGCGCGTGGCCAGCGCCTCATCGACGAACAGGTGGCGCGGCACGGTGCGGATGGCGTTGAGCACGCCTTCGTGGCGGATGCCCCCGCTGTTGTTGGTACCTTCGCGCAGGCGCTCGACCAGTCGGTCGCGCACGCGTTGCGAAGTGAGCCCGGAGCCGATCGCCTCCGGCTGCAGCCGCATGCGCAGCGTCATGCGATCCGCTCCGGCTTGCGCAGCGACGTCGCCAGACCGTCGACCCAGCTGGCGACCTGATCGAGCGCGTGGTAGCGGGTCAGGTCCACCTGGATCGGCGTGATGGAGATATGGCCCGTGCGCAGGGCATGGAAGTCCGTACCCGGACCGGCGTCCTGCTCGGCGCCGGCGGGCCCGATCCACCACCACTGCCGCCCACGCGGATCCTGCTGCGGGATGCACGACTCGGCGCGATGGCGGTTGCCGAGGCGCGTGACCTCGAAGCCGCGCACCTCGTCCCACGGCACGTCGGGCACGTTGACGTTGAGGATGGTGTCGGCCGGCAGCGGATCCACGCGCAGGCGGGCGATGATCTCCACCGCGGCGCGCGCGGCGGTCTCGTAATGCCGGCCGGTGTGATCCACCGTCTGCAGTGACATCGCCACCGCCGGCAGGCCGAGGAAACGGCCTTCCATCGCCGCGGCGACGGTGCCGGAATAGATCACGTCGTCGCCCAGGTTGGCGGTGTTGTTGATGCCCGAGACGACGATGTCGGGTTCCACCTCGAGCATGCCGGTGATGGCCACGTGCACGCAGTCGGTGGGCGTGCCGAACACGCGCCAGGTGCGTTCATCGAGCTGCTGCACGCGCACCGGCGCGTCCAGGGTCAGCGAGTTGCTGGCGCCGGAGCGGTCCCGGTCAGGCGCCACCACCAGCACTTCATGGCCGGCGGCACGCAGGCCCTCGGCGAGGACGCGGATGCCGGGGGCGTCGACGCCGTCGTCGTTGCTGACCAGAACTCGCATGGACTCCCTTGTGACATGTTGCGGCGGAACATCGGCGGCGGATGCATACCAATGTGCGCCGCCGCGGAGAGGGACCCATGATAGCCGATGAATCCTGGCAGGCCGGCGACAGCCGCCACGCTTGCGCCACCGGGCCGCATCGCTAGGCTTGTCGAATGGCCGATCCACGCGACGACGACGAAGACGACGCCGAGCTGTTCCGCTCCGCGATCGGACCGGTGCGGCCGCTGCGCGAGTCCACGTCGCCGCCCGATCGCCCGCGTCCGCGACCTCGTGCGCGCATGGCCGAACGCGATGAGGCGCATGCGCGCGAGGAGTTCCGCCACGCGCTGGACGCCAGCCTGCTGGATGCCGGCGATGCGCTGAGCTATCGCCGGGACGAAGTGCCGCCGCGCGTGCTGCAGAAGCTCAAGCGCGGCGAGATCGCCGTCCAGGAAGAACTGGACCTGCATGGCGCCGACGCGCGGGCGGCCGAGCAACTGCTGCGCGCGTTCCTGCACGACGCACGCCAGCATGGCGTGGGCTGCGTGCGGATCATTCACGGAAAGGGGTCGCACGGCCCCGCGTCGATCGCATCGAGCGGCATGCCGGTGTTGAAGAACCTGGTGGACCGCCTGCTTCGTCAGCGGGCGGACATACTCGCCTTCCACTCCGCGCCGCCCGCGCAGGGCGGCACCGGAGCGGTGCTGGTGCTGCTCGCGCCCCGTCGCCTGCGTTCGTCCTGAGCGGGACCGCGGGGCACGGGCAGGGATTACCTGGGCTGGCCCGATTCCTGGGCGACCTGGCGTGCCGACTTGGTCGGAGCGTTCACCCACTGCACTTCGATACCGCGGCGGCGCGCGATGCGTTCGACGTAGGCGATGTAGGCCTCGTCCGGATCCATGATCGAAGGCTCCTGCGGCTCAGGCACGTAAGTGCTCCTGGCTTCCATGCCCGCGCAGGCCGAAAGGCCCAGCACCGACAGCGACAACACGACCATGCGTAGCGATGCGTTCATGACGACATCTCCATGACGTGATCGCCTCACCCGACGGGTGTGGCGGCAGGAGTCGCACCCCTGCAAGTGCGGGCATATACCCCGTCCGTCGGCGGTGCCAGTGCCCCCGGTTGCATTCCGACGAGCGGTCGAGATCCGTCGTGGACGGCGCGACCGGGAAGCTCAGCCTTCGCGTCCGGCTGCCGTCAGTTCGCCGAGTTCGGCCAGCACCACTGTCGCGTAAGTGCCCGGTGGCAGCGAAAAGGCGAGCTCGAGCGCGTCGTCGTCACGCCATGTCCACGCGAGTTCGCTCGGCCGCAGACGCAGCGCGCGGCGTTCCTGCTTCAGGCCTTCGGCTTCCAGGCCTTGCCGCAACGCGGGCGCATCGCCGGCATCGAGCACGGCATGTTCGAGCTCCGCGACCGCACCTTCGCTGCGCAGGTCGCCGCGCCCCCACAGCGGTCCGGTCGGATGGATGTCGAACGCATCCAGGCGCTGCGCGAGCGTCTCGTCGAACGGCACCGGCCCGAACACGCTTCGGCTGCCGTCGAGCATCCACACCTCGCCGTCGAGCGCCTGGTCCCAGGTGCCGGCCGATACGCGCGCGGCCAGCACGCGATTGAACAACTCCGAGCGCGCCGCCGACAGCAGCAGTGTGCGCTGCTCGCGTCGCACGCGGCGACCGGCGAACATCGCCAGCGCACCCGCGACGTTGTCGCCCCCGCGGCCGAAACGCTGCTCGCCGAAGTAATTGGGCACGCCGCGCCGTGCAATCGATTGCAGCCGCGCTTCGATGGCATCGCGCTCGCCCACCACGTCGCGCAACATCAGCACGAAGCGGTTGCCGGCCAGTGCGCCGCGCGGCAGCTTCTTGGCGTGCCACGTATGCTCGATAACGCGCAGGCGCTCCTCGCCACGGTCGAACTCCAGCGTGGCGATGTCCGGCGCGTTGCGTTTGGGCAGGTGTACGGTGAAACGCTGCCGGGTGACGGCGTGGCGGTCCTTGAGGCCTGCATAGCCGATCGCGACCTCACCTACGCCCGCCCACTGCGCGATGTGGCGCGCGGCGAACGCGGTATTCATGCCGCGCTTCTCGACCGTCAGCAGCAGGTGTTCGCCGCTGCCGCTGGCTTCGAAGCCGGGCAATTCCTCGACGAGGAAATCCTCGGGCGTGGTGCGGATTTTCGCGCTGAGCACCGCAGCGCCATGCGCCGTCGCAAGCGTGTTTTCGCTCACGATTTCACCAGCAGGCACACTGCCATGGCGGCGATGCCCTCGCTGCGGCCGGTGAAGCCCAGCTTCTCGCTGGTGGTCGCCTTGATGCTGATGGCGTCGATGTCCACGCTCAGGTCCTGCGCGAGCAGTTCACGCATCGTCTGCGCATGCGGACCGACCTTGGGCCGCTCGCAGACCACGGTCACGTCGGCGTTGCCGAGTTGCCAGCCGCGCTCGCGTGCAAGGGCGTCGCAATGCCGCAGGAAGGCACGGCTGTCGGCACCTTTCCAGCGTTCGTCGCTTGGCGGGAAATGCTTGCCGATATCGCCCAGCGCGAGCGCGCCGAGCATCGCATCGCACAGCGCATGGATCACGACGTCACCGTCCGAATGCGCGATGACGCCGCGATCGTGCGGAACGCGCACGCCGCCCAGCATCACGTGGTCGCCTTCGCCGAAGGCGTGGACGTCGTAACCCTGGCCGACACGGAAGGGAACGCCGGTGCTGCTCATCGCTGCCTCAACAGGTAATCGGCCAACGCCAGGTCGGCCCGGGTGGTCACTTTCAGGTTGTCCTCGCGACCTTCCACCAGCATCGGACGCGCGCCGGCGCGCTCCATCGCCATCGCTTCGTCGGTGACGAGCACGCCATCGGCACGTGCGCGCTGCAGCGCATCGGCCAATGCGCCGCGACGGAAGGCCTGCGGCGTGAACGCACGCCACAACGCGGCGCGCGGCTCGGTCGCGACGATGTGTGCGTTCGGGTCCGCGCGCTTGAGCGTGTCGCGCACTGGCGCGCCAAGAATGGCCCCGTCCTCGCGTGCAAGTGCCGCCGCGAGCAGGCGATCGATGTCCTCGCCACGCAGGTTCGGCCGGGCCGCATCGTGCACCAGCACCAGCGTGTCGTCGACCGCTTTGTCCGGAAGTGCGTGCAGCGCCGCCAGAACCGAATCCGCGCGCTCGCCGCCACCGATGCAGCGCAGGACGGGCTTGCCGTTCCATTCGGTCCAGCCCGGCCAATGCGGGTCGTCCGCCGCCAACGCCACCACGGCGCCCGCCACCCGCGGGTGCGACAGCAGCGCATTGAGGGCGTGTGCGATCAGCGGCCGGCCGGCCGCTTCGAGGTACTGCTTGGGGATCTCGCTGCCGAAGCGGCTGCCGCGTCCGGCCGCGGGAATGACCGCCCAGATCACGGAGTCGCGGCCTGCGGCGCTTCGGATGCAGGCGGCGCCTCGCCAGGGGGCGTCGCGCCGTCGGGCTCGACCACGCGGTAGAACGTCTCGCCGGGCTTGATCATGCCCAGTTCGCTGCGCGCGCGTTCCTCGACCGCGGCCTCGCCGGACTTGAGGTCCTCGACTTCCGCGGCAAGCGCATCGTTGCGCTGCTGCAGACCCGCGTTCTCGCGGGTCTGCTGTTGCACCTGCTGCTCCAGGCGCGCGACCGAGCGGCTGCCGCCCTCGCCCACCCAAAGGCGGTACTGCAGGAAGGCCAGCAGGCCGGCCAGCACCACCAGCAGCAGTCGCAACCAGCGCATGCGCGCGGACTCCGGCCCTTAGCGCTTGAGCGAGACGAAAGCGTCGCGGCCTGCGTACTTCGCCGCCGAGCCGAGCGCTTCCTCGATGCGCAGCAGCTGGTTGTACTTGGCGACGCGGTCGCTGCGGCACAGCGAGCCGGTCTTGATCTGCGTGGCGGTGGTCGCCACTGCGATGTCGGAGATCGTGGTGTCCTCGGTTTCGCCCGAGCGATGCGAGACGATCGCCGCGTAGCGGTTGGCGTCGGCCATCGCGATGGCTTCCAGCGTCTCGGTCAGCGTGCCGATCTGGTTGACCTTGATGAGGATGGCGTTGGCCACGCCCTGGTCGATGCCTTCGCGGAAGATCTTCGGGTTGGTCACGAACAGGTCGTCGCCGACCAGCTGCACCTTGCTGCCGATGCGGTCGGTGAGCTGCTTCCAGCCCGCCCAGTCGTGCTCGGCCATGCCGTCCTCGATGGTGACGATGGGGTATTGCGCGGCCCAGTTGGCAAGGAAGTCGACGAACTGCTCGCTGGTCAGGCGCTTGCCTTCGCCGGTGAGGTTGTACTTGCCGTTCTCGTAGAACTCGCTGGAGGCGACGTCCAAGCCCAGCAGGATGTCCTCGCCGGCCTTGTAGCCGGCCTTGCCGATGGCTTCCAGGATGGTTTCCAGCGCTTCCTCGTTGGAGCGCAGGTCAGGCGCGAAACCGCCCTCGTCGCCCACCGCGGTGCTCAGGCCGCGGCCCTTGAGCACGGACTTGAGTGCATGGAACACCTCGGTGCCGGCGCGCAGCGCCTCGGCGAAGCTGTCCACGCCGACGGGCAGGATCATGAATTCCTGCAGGTCGACGTTGTTGTCCGCGTGCGCGCCGCCATTGATGATGTTCATCATCGGCACCGGCAGCACGGCCTCACGGTTGCCGGCGAGGTACTTCCACAGCGGCAGCTTCTTCGACGCGGCCACCGCATGGGCGTTGGCCAGCGACACGCCGAGCAGCGCGTTCGCGCCAAGGCGGCCCTTATTTTCGGTACCGTCGAGGTCGATCATTCGACGATCCAGGCCGGCCTGGTCGTCGGCGTCGAAGCCTTCCAGCGCCTTGGCGATCGTCGTGTTGACGTTCTCCACCGCCTTGCGCACGCCCTTGCCCAGGTAACGGGTCTTGTCGCCGTCACGCAGTTCCACGGCTTCCTTGGTGCCGGTCGAGGCGCCCGAGGGCACGGCGGCGCGGCCGAAGCTGCCGTCGCTCAGGGTGACTTCGGCTTCGAGGGTCGGATTGCCGCGACTGTCGAGGATTTCGCGGGCGTGGACTTTGGCGATGGTCGTCATGGGCTCGTCGTGAGGGCGAAAGGTGGGTTTGGACGCGGATCAACGCGGATGGAACGGATTAAAGCAGAACCGGAACAGGCTGGCATAACCGCCCCTGCTTCCGCCTTATCCGTGTTTTCTGCGTTGATCTGCGTCGAAAAATCAGACGCCGGCTTCGAGGAAGCCGTTCTTCTTGGTGACGCGGTCCAGCTCCATCAGCGTCTCCAGCAGCGCGCGCATCTTGGGCAGCGGCCAGGCGTTGGGGCCGTCGGACAGGGCCTCGTCCGGGACCGGATGGGTTTCCATGAAGATGCCGTCGATGCCCACCGCGATGGCGGCGCGCGCCAATACCGGCACGAATTCGCGCTGGCCGCCGCTCTTGCCGCCGGCACCGCCGGGCAGCTGCACCGAGTGCGTGGCATCGAACACCACCGGGCAGCCGGTGTCACGCATCACGCTCAGCGAGCGCATGTCGCTGACCAGGTTGTTGTAGCCGAACGACACACCGCGCTCGCACGCCATGATCTGCGTGTTGCCGGTAGCCTTGGCCTTGTCGGTGACGTGCTTCATCTCCCACGGTGAGAGGAACTGGCCCTTCTTGATGTTCACCGGCTTGCCGGCGCGGGCCACGTTCTGGATGAAGTCGGTCTGGCGGCACAGGAACGCCGGCGTCTGCAGCACGTCGACGACCGATGCGACTTCCTGCATCGGGGTGTATTCGTGCACGTCGGTCAGCACCGGCACGCCGATCTGCTTCTTCACTTCGGCCAGCACTTTCAGGCCTTCCTCCAGGCCCGGCCCGCGGAAGCTGGTGCCGGACGTGCGGTTGGCCTTGTCGAAGCTCGACTTGAAGATGAAGTTGATGCCCAGCTCGGAGGTGATCTCCTTGAGCTTGCCGGCGGTGTCGAGCTGCAGTTGCATCGACTCGATCACACACGGGCCGGCGATCAGGAAGAAGGGTTGGTCCAGTCCGACTTCGAATCCGCAGAGGTTCATTGGCTTCTTTGCCTCTAAGCCCTCCCCTTCAAGGGGAGGGTTGGGTGGGGATGGGTTTGCCTTCCGAACATGGTGGCGCGGAGGGAAAAACCATCCCCTCCCCCGCCCTCCCCTTGAAGGGGAGGGAGCAATGCATCACGCCGTCGCTTCCTTCAGCAGCCGTCCGCCCGCCTGCGCCTTGCGCTCGCGCGCGGCGCGGATGAAGCCGACGAACAGCGGATGGCCGTCGCGCGGCGTGGACAGGAATTCCGGATGCGCCTGGCAGGCCAGGAACCACGGATGCCTGTCGCGCGGCAGTTCGACCATTTCAACCAGCAGGTCGTCCATCGACTTGGCGCTGATCACCAGGCCGGCGTCCTCGAGCTGCGTGCGGTAGCGGTTGTTGAATTCGTAACGATGGCGGTGGCGCTCGGCGACGACGTCCTTGCCGTACAGCTCGCGCGACAGCGTGCCCGGCTTGAGGCGCTGCTCCTGCAGGCCAAGGCGCATGGTGCCGCCCAGGTCGCTCTCCTCGCTGCGGCGCTCGATCTCGCCGGAAGAAGTGCGCCATTCGGTGATCAGGCCAATCACCGGGTGCGGGCTAGCCTTGTCGTTCTCGGTGCTGTTGGCGCCGCCCAAGTTGGCCACGTGGCGGGCATAGTCCACCACCGCCGCCTGCATGCCGTAGCAGATGCCGAAGTACGGCATGCCGCTCTCGCGCGCGAACTTCGCGGTGAGCACCTTGCCCTCGAAACCGCGATCGCCGAAGCCGCCGGGCACCAGGATGCCGTCGACGTCCTTGAGCAACTCCGTGCCGTGCTGCTCGATGTCGCTGGATTCCAGCCACTTCAGCTTCACGCGCGTGCGCTGGCGCAGGCCGCCGTGCTTGAGCGCCTCGCCGACGGACTTGTATGCGTCCTGGTGGTCGACGTACTTGCCGACCACGGCGATGGTGACGTTGTCGACCGGATGCTCGCTGGCGTCGACGACCTCGTCCCATTCCGACAGGTCGGCCGGCCCGGCATTGATGCGCAGGCGGTCCAGCACGATCGCGTCCAGGCCTTCCTCGTGGAAGCGGCGCGGCATCTTGTAGATGTTGTCCAGGTCCACCGCCGAGATGACGGCGCGCTCGGGCACGTTGGTGAACAGCGCGATCTTGCGGCGCTCGCTGTCGGGCAGCGGCTGCTCGCTGCGGCACAGCAGGACGTCCGGCTGGATACCGATGGAGCGCAGCTCCTTCACCGAGTGCTGGGTTGGCTTGGTCTTCAGCTCGCCCGCCGCGGCGATCCACGGCACCAGGGTGAGATGCATGAAGATCGCGCCCTCGGGGCCGCGTTCGGTGCGGATCTGGCGGATGGCCTCGAGGAACGGCAGCGACTCGATGTCGCCGACCGTGCCGCCGATCTCGACCAGGCCCACGTCGAAGCCTTCGGTAGCCTCGACGATGCAGCGCTTGATCTCGTCGGTGATGTGCGGGATCCCCTGCACGGTCCCGCCGAGATAATCGCCACGGCGTTCCTTGCGGATCACGTTGTCGTAGATCCGGCCGGTGGTGATGGAGTTCTTGCGGGACAGTCGCGTGCGCAGGTAGCGCTCGTAGTGGCCCAGATCCAGGTCGGTCTCGGCGCCGTCGTCGGTGACGTACACCTCGCCGTGCTGGAACGGGCTCATCGTGCCCGGATCGACGTTGATGTAGGGGTCGAGCTTCATCATCGTCACGCGCAGGCCGCGCGCTTCGAGGACGGCCGCCAGCGAGGCTGCCGCGATGCCCTTGCCAAGCGAGGACACCACGCCGCCGGTGACGAAAATCAGGGGAGTCATGGTTTTGCTGCCGCTGGAAAGCCGTAGTTTACAGGCTCGGCTTGACCGCCGCGACCTTGACGCCGCCGCCATGAGCTGCATGCAGCGACGCCCCGGAGGTCCGGGGCGTCGTGCGGCGCTTGGAAGGCCTGCAGCAGATCAGCGTTCGCGGCGATCCGGACGTTCGGGCTTCCCGTCGGCCTGCCGGGCCTGGCTCTCCTGCGGACGCGTGATCGCGCTGTTCGCCTCGGCCGCGGCATTGCCGCTGATCGCTGCCCCCGCCTGGTCGCTGGCGTGCGCCGAACCCTGCGCTTGCAGCCCGCCATGCGCGGCGGCCTGGCTGCCGGTGCGGTCGAGGGTGGAATCGACGGCACCGTGCGCCTGCGTCGCAGCCGTTCCGGCGGTGTCGCGCACGCGACGCGCGCTGCGGTCGACCACGTCGGTACGTACGTTCGAATCGGCACGCAGGCCCACGTTGGCGCCCGCATTCACGGGTCCGGCCTGTACGCCGGCGCCTATCTGGGTGCCGGCATTCACCGCACCGCCCACGAGCTGCGCCGATGCCGTCGGCGCCACGAAGGCTGCAGCCAGAAGGATGGGAACCACTCGGATGTGTTTCATCTGTTCTTCTCCGGTCTCCACGGGATGCCGCATCGCTGCGACGGGGCCGACGCTAGTGGCGGCTGCCCGGCCGCGGCCTGAACCGCAGGCCCTCGCGAAGTGCGCGGTACAGGACCCGTTCGGCGATGTGTTCGAACCTCCACGCCGAATCCGGACGACGGTCACACGCCCGCACGAAACGACGACGCCCCGGCGAACCGGGGCGTCATCTGGACGTCTGGAGCCTGGACGACTCAGCGGTCGTCTTCTTCCTCGAGCTCGCGCTCGGGGTGGCGCTTGTTCTTTTCCTTGTCGGCCTTGGCCTGGTCCGACTGGCCCTGTCCGGAGCGGTCGGTCTTCCGGTCCTGGTCCGAACGCTGCGCAGAGCCGTCACGGTTCTTGCCGTCCGCCTGCGCGTCGCGCTGCTGGGCGAAGGCCGGCATGGCTAGTGTTGCAGCAATCACGGCGGAGATGGCCAGGCCGGGGAGCAGAAGCTTGCGGATATTCATTGGAATACGACCTCCTGAAGCGGGAAGAACGGCGCCGGGCGTCTCGCGACTCCAGCCACGCCACGGTAGCGGCGGCCCGCGGAGTCCCTACTGAACGACGCGGGCACGCCGGAAATGGGGCCGTGACCCGCACGATTCAAGGTGACGGATCCCTGCCACTCCCTCCGGATGCGTCCGGCAGCGTCTCACGACCGGCGACACGGCGCATGGATGCTGCCCTTCCCGCCGGCTTGGTTGAATTTCCAGCGCCGGACGCGGACCATCCCCGCTCCGCCTCACCCGCAACGCGCCCGCACGAATGAGTTCACGCTACAACGCCGCCGACATTGAAGTCCTTTCCGGCCTTGACCCGGTCAAGCGCCGCCCCGGCATGTACACCGACACCTCGCGTCCGAACCATCTGGCGCAGGAAGTCATCGACAACGCGGTCGACGAGGCGCTGGCCGGCCACGCGCGCACCATCGAGGTGACGCTGCACAGCGACGGCAGCTGCTCGGTCGCGGACGACGGTCGCGGCATGCCGGTGGACATCCATCCGGAGGAGAAGATCCCGGGCGTCGAGCTGATCCTTACGCGCCTGCACGCGGGCGGCAAGTTCAGCAACAAGAACTACACGTTCTCGGGCGGCTTGCACGGCGTGGGCGTGAGCGTGGTGAACGCCCTGTCGAAGCACGTCGAAGTGCGCATCAAGCGCGACGGCAACGAATACCGCATGACCTTCAAGGACGGCGACCGCGCCACGCCTCTGGAAGTCGTCGGCACCGTCGGCAAGAAGAACACCGGTACGCGCGTGCACTTCTGGCCGGACGCGAAGTACTTCGACACGCCCAAGTTCAACGCGCGCGCCCTGCGCCACCTGCTGCGCGCCAAGGCCGTGCTGTGCCCCGGCCTGACGGTGAAGCTGTTCGAGGAGGCCACCGACGAGCGCAACGAGTGGTACTACGAGGACGGCCTGCGCGATTACCTGCGCGGCGAGTTGTCCGAACGCGAGCTGCTGCCGCCGGAGCTGTTCGTCGGCAAGCTGACCAAGGACACCGAGACCGCCGACTGGGCCGTCGCCTGGGTCGCCGAAGGCGACCTGGTGCAGGAGAGCTACGTCAACCTGATCCCGACCGCGCAGCACGGCACGCACGTCAACGGCCTGCGTACCGGCTTCACCGACGCGCTGCGCGAGTTCTGCGACTTCCGCAACCTGCTGCCGCGCGGCGTGAAGCTGGCACCGGAAGACGTGTGGGACCGCGTCGCTTTCGTGCTCAGCATCAAGATGACCGACCCGCAGTTCAGCGGGCAGACCAAGGAACGTCTGTCCTCGCGTCAGGCCGCGGCCTTCGTCGAAGGCGCGGCGCACGACGCGTTCTCGCTGTGGCTCAACCAGCACGTCGAGCTGGGCGAGAAGATCGCGCAGCTGGCCATCGAGCGCGCCGCCGCGCGTTTGAAGACCGAGAAGCAGGTCGTCCGCAAGAAGGTCACCCAGGGTCCCGCCCTGCCCGGCAAGCTGGCCGACTGTTCCAGCCAGGACTTGTCGCGCACGGAGCTGTTCCTGGTGGAAGGCGACTCGGCCGGCGGCAGCGCGCGCCAGGCGCGCGACAAGGACTTCCAGGCGATCCTGCCGCTGCGCGGCAAGATCCTGAATACCTGGGAAGTCGCGTCGGGCAGCGTGCTGGCCTCGCAGGAAGTGCACGACCTAGCCGTCGCCATCGGCTGCGATCCGGGCAAGGACGACCTGTCGGGCCTGCGCTACGGCAAGGTGATCATCCTGGCCGACGCCGACTCCGACGGCCTGCACATCGCCACGCTGCTGAGTGCGCTGTTCCTCAAGCATTTTCCCGCGCTGGTTGCGGCCGGCCACGTGTTCGTAGCGATGCCGCCGCTGTTCCGCGTCGACATCGGCAAGCACGTGTTCTACGCGCTGGACGAGGAGGAGAAGCGCATCCTCATCGAGAAGATCGAGCGCGAGAAGGGCGACCGGAAGAAGGGCTTCAGCGGCCAGCTCAACGTCACCCGCTTCAAGGGCCTGGGCGAGATGAATCCCGGGCAGTTGCGCGAGTCCACCATCCATCCCGACACGCGCCGCCTGGTCCAGCTCACCGTCGACGACGACACCCAGACGCACTCGCTGATGGACATGCTGCTGGCCAAGAAGCGGGCGGGCGACCGCAAGCAGTGGCTGGAAACCAAGGGCGATCTGGCGACGCTGGAAGTCTGAACATCGCGCGCACGGCAAAGGGAATCGCCATGCACTCAGCCGGTACGCCGCCCCGCATGACGTCCGGCTATGCCGCGGCCGCGGTCATGACCGTCGCGGTCGCACTGGCGGTGCCGTCGGGCGCCTCGTTGCTGACGACGACGCTGTGGTTCGTGCTGCCGCAACTGGCGCTGTGCTGCATCACGGGCTGGCTCGCGCGAACCGGCGCGATGGCCCTGGGCGTCGCCGTGGCGCTGGCGGTCTACCTGGGCTTGTTCATTGCATGGGTGCAGTCGCGCTCGCCCGACGGGCTGATCTGGCTGAGCTACTGGTCTTCGCTCCCCGGTGCGGCGCTGGGCGCGCTGGGCGGCGGCCTGGTCCTGCGCTGGATGCGATCCACGCGCGCCTGGGTGGCGCTGGGCGTCGGATTCGCAACCACGGCTGCAGGTATCGCCACGAACCAGGCGACGCTCTGCGCGACGCTGGTGCACTGCGCCCGCTGACGACGTCCTAGGCCAGCGTGGCCATCAGCAGGCGGCGGATCACCGCCTGCAGCACCGCCGCCTTGCCCGCGTCGTAGGCGAAGCTGTCTTCGTCCATGTAATTGCGCTGGCTGATCTCCAGTTGCACCGCTTCGACGCCGAGCGGCGGGCGGCCATAGTGGCGCGTGATGTAGCCACCCTTGAAGCGGCCGTTGACGACGTAGTCGTAATCGATCTGCCCTTCCAGCACGGCCTGCAGGCGTTGCTGCAGCGCGGGCGAGCAACTGGCGCCGCCCGAAGTGCCCAGGTTGAGGTCCGGCAGCCGGCCGTCGAACAGGAACGGCAGCTGGCTGCCGCGGATCGAATGGCCTTCCCACAGCACCATCCGCCCATGCGTCGTGCGGAGGCGCTCGATCTCCGCGCGCAGTGCTTCGTGATACGGACGCCAGTAGTGATCCACGCGCGCAAGCACTTCGTCCTCGCCTGGCGTCTGGCCTTCCAGGTACACCGGCTCGCCGGTGAACTGCACGATCGGGCACAGGCCGGTGGTGTTCTGGCCGGGATACAGGGACGTGTCGTCCGGGGGACGGTTCAAGTCGATCACGTAACGCGAATGCCGCGGCACGATGATCGACGCGCCCAGTTCCTTCGCGAAGTCGTACAGCAGCGACACGTGCCAATCGGTGTCGGGCGCGCGGCGCGCCGACGGCACCATGCGTGCGGCCAGTTCGTCGGGGATGTGGCTGCCGTCGTGCGGCAGGCTTACCAGCAGCGGTGCGGTGCCGCGATGCAGGGTGTAGATGTCGTTGTCGTGGGGGACGTTCATGGCATGCCCTCAGCGCATGAGGACCACTTCTTCGGCGCTGGTCGGATGGATCGCGACGGTGTCGCGCAGGTCGTCGAGCGTGATGCCGCGCTTCAGCGCCACGGCAAAACCCTGCAGGATCTCGTCGACTGCCTCGCCCAGCAGATGGATGCCGATCACGCGACGATCTTCGCCCACGCACACCAGCTTGAACAGGCTGCGCTGCGGGCTGTCGGCCAGCGCATGCAGCATCGGACGGAAACCGGCGCGATACACCTGCACGGCCGCGTCGCCATGCACCTCGCGCGCCTCCACCTCGGTCAGGCCGACCTGGCCGATGGGCGGGTGCGAGAACACCACCGTCGGTATGTTGCGCGGATACAGCAGCGCGCTGGCACCGCCGAACAAGCGGTCCATCAGCCGGCGAGCGGCCGCGATGGCGACCGGCGTCAGTGGCGGGTTCGGCGTGATGTCGCCGACCGCATAAATGCCTTCGACATTGGTGGCGTGGCGTTCATCCACGGCGACGTGACCGCCGACGTCGGTGGCGATGCCGACGCGATCCAGCTGCAACCGTTCGCTGTTCGGCGCGCGACCCGTGGCGAACAGCAGCGCATCGAACGGTTCGCTGATCTCGCCCTTGCGACTGCGGACGCGGATGCCCGCGTCATCCTTTTCCACCGCAGCGACGTCGTAGTCGCAGTGCAGGTGGATGCCCGCCTGCCGGTAGTCCTCGGCGAGCTGCTCGGCCAGTTCGTGGTCGAAACCCTTGAGCAGGCGCGAACCGCGCACGAACAATTCGACGCGGCTGCCGAGTGCCTGCAGCAGGCCGGCCATTTCCACCGCGATGTAGCCGGCCCCGACGATGGCCACGCGCGGTGGTGCGGCGCGCCACTGGAAGAAATCGTCCGACACCGCACCCAGCTCCGCGCCCGGAATCGGCGGGCGCACGGGATGTCCGCCAGTGGCGATGAGGATGCGCGGCGCTCGCAGTTGTGTGCCGTTGCCACAGCCGACGGTGCACGAATCGATGAAGTGCGCATGGCTGGGCATCACCACGATGCCTGCCGCGTCCAGCCGCTTGCGATAGCTGGCGTGGATGTTGGCGATGTAACGCTCGCGATGGACGATGAATTCCGGCCAGTCCAGCGCGCCGGGCCGCACGTCGAAGCCCAGCGTCGGTGCCATGGCGAGCTTGCCGGCGACTTCGGCCGCCAGCCACATCGCCTTCTTCGGCACGCAGCCGACGTTGACGCAGGTTCCGCCCAGCAGGTTGGGTTCCAGTAACGCGACGCGGGCGCCGTGCTCGGCTGCGCGGAATGCGCCGGCCAGCCCACCGGAACCGCCACCGATGACGATGAGGTCGTATTCGGTCGTGGTCGGCGTGCTCACAGGAAACGCTCGAGCGCGTAAGGCGAAGGATCGATGGCAGAGGTGCGGCCGCTGATCAGGTCGGACACCAGTTGCCCGGTCGATGCGCTCATGCTCACTCCCATCATGCCGTGGCCCGTGGCCAGCACGACGCGCTCGTTGCCGGGCACGCGGCCGATGATCGGCACGTCGTCGCAACTCATCGGCCGCCAGCCGAACCACTGCTCGTGTTTTTCCGCACCGTAGGGCTCGTGCAGGTACTCGGTGGCACCGCGTTCGAGTGCTGCGAGGCGACGCGGGTTGAGCGAGTCGTCGTAACCGCTGAACTCCATCGTGCTGCCCAGCCGGAAGCCGCTGCCCCAGGCGGTCACGCACACCTGGCGTTCGCGCAGCACCAGCGGGCGTTTCGGCACCATGCCGGGGCAGGAATAGGTGATCGAGTAACCCTTGCCGGGCTGGATGGCCCCCTTCAGCGCGGGCGCGCGGATTGCATCTGCCAGCTGCGGCGACCACGCACCCAGCGCCACCACCAGTTCGCGTGGCTGCAGTTCGCCCTGCGCGGTGCGCACGCGCACGCGATCGCCTTCGGTCTGCGCGCCGGCAAAAGCGCACTGCTCGACGATGGTGCCGCCGCGCGCGCGAACCACGCGCGCCAGTTCGGCCACATAACGGTCCGGCCGCAGCACGGCATCGCCATCGAAGCGGATCGCACCGGCCACGCCCGGCTTGAGCGCGGGCTCCATGCGCTCGTAGGTGGGGCCATCCACCACGTCCACGCGCACGCCCAGTTCGCGCAGGAAACCGACCTCGTCCTGGAAGTGCTCGAACTCGCGCGGATCGCGGAAGACGTAATCCTCGCCGGAATGCGCGAACTCGCAGGCCAGCCCGTAATCACGTACCCAGTCGGCCAGGCGCTGGCGCGAGTCGTTGAGGATGGCCGACTTGGCCCGTGCGCTGCTGCGCCAGTCGCGGTCGTTGCAGCGCACCGCGAAGCGCAGCAGCCACGACCACAGGCGCGGGTCGAAGCGCGGCGCGACGTACAGCGGCGCATCCGGCGTCAGCATCCAGCGCAGTGCCTTGAGCACCACGCCCGGCGCGGCCAAGGGCGGCGCATGGCTGGGCGTGATGGTTCCGCAATTGCCGTGCGAGCTTCCGCCGCCGACACGACCGGCGTCGATCACCCGCACACTGCGGCCGGATTCGAGCAGGGCCAGGGCGCTGGCCAGACCGATCACGCCGGCACCGACGATCACCACATCTTCGCGCTGTTCCATGGCGGCAAGTCTAGAGCCTGTGCGCGGCCGCGTGCCGCATCGGCGGCAACCGACCGTATGTGCAAGCCCGCCAGAACCATTCCACCGGGCCGTACTGGAAACGCTGCAGCCACCAGCGACTGCCGATCACCTGCAACGCGAACACCATCACCACGCCGAGCACCTGCCAACGCCGCGCCACCTGCCCCCACAGGCCCAGCCCGTGGCCGTAGAACACCCACGTGCCCAGCAGCGACTGCAGCAGATAGTTGGTCAGCGCCATGCGTCCCGCCGGCGCCAGGAGCAGCAGCCAGCGACGCGCCCGCGTCTGCAGGGCGGCGACGATCAGCGCCAGATAGCCCAGGCTGAGCAGCGGACTGGCGGCGAACATCAGCGCCACCGCCAGCATCGAACGCGCCGCATCGTGGTGCCAATCCATGCGCACCGTGATCGCTGCGCTGGCCAGCGCCAGGACGAGACCGGCCGGCAGCGCCCAATGCCGCAGGCGCCGGAGCAGCACCTCGTGCGGAGCGGGATCGGCGATCGCGCCGCTGCGCAGCAGCCACGCGCCGATCAGGAAGATGCCGACGGCGAACACCTCGAACACCACGAGGTCGCCGAGGTGCATGACGAAATAGTCCACGCGGGTTCGGACGGCATCGCCCCACGTGCCCTGCGAGTAGGCGGCGATCTCGGCCGCCCGCTGCGCCTGCTCGGCATTCGCCTGCGCGGCGTCGACCAGCTCCGGTCCGGCCATCTGCGCGAGCAGCAGCAATCCCGACAGCCCGAGCAGCATCAGCACCGCGCCGCCGTACAGGGCCACGCCCCAGAAGCATTGCCGTTGCGGCGACTGGTCGCGGAACCACAGCAGCACCAGCGCTCCCACCGCATAGCTGACGAGGATGTCGCCACCCCAGACGAGCAGCGCATGCGCCAGGCCGATGCCCAGCAGCGCCAGGCTGCGCCGCAGGTACAACGCGCGGAAGTCCCGGCCCGCGGCGCGCGCGCGCTCGCCGATGAGCGCGAATCCCATGCCGAACAGCAATGCGAACAGGATCCAGAACTTGCCCTGCACGAAGACGTAGATCAGCCACGACAGCGCGTAGTCCAGCGGGGCCTGGCCTGGATCCACGCCCGACCCCATCTCCGAGAGCGGCCGGGTGAAGTACTCGACGTTCATCAGGAAGATGCCGAGCAGCGCGAACCCGCGCAGCACGTCGAGCGTCAACAGGCGCTCGTGCGGAACGACCGGTGCCAGCGCTGCCCCCGGTTCTGGCGAATGGTTCATTGGCCTTGTCGTATCGACCGCGCCCCCTGGCGGAAGATGCGATTGGAGCATGCGGACTGTGTCTCCGGAAGCGCGCTCCGCGGTCAGCCTGTCCCAAAGGTGGCAGAGGCCGCGTCACTTGCGACGCCCGACCGGACCGCGGACCGCAGGCCCAAAACAGAACGGCCCGCTTGCGCGGGCCGTCGGATGACGCGATGGATCGACGATCAGTGGTGATGACCGCCGTCGCCGTGCACGTGGCCGTGCTCGATCTCCTCGGCGGAGGCTTCACGCACCTCGACGATCTCGATGGCGAAGTGCAGGTCCTTGCCGGCCATCGGGTGGTTCAGGTCCACGTCGACCACGCTCATGCCCACCTTCTGGATGGTCACGGCGCGCGGGCCGAAGTTGGTCGGCAGCACGGCCTGCATGCCCGGCTCCAGGCGGGCGCCCTTGAAGTGCTTCTTCGGCACGCGCTGGGTCAGGCCCTCGCGACGCTCGCCATAGGCTTCGGCCGCGACCACGTCGACTTCGAACTTCTCACCGGCCTCGCGGCCTTCCATCGCCTTCTCCAGGCCCGGAATGATGTTGCCGTGGCCGATCAGGATGGCGAGCGGCTCGCGACCTTCGGACGTTTCCAGCGGCTCCTGGCCGACCTCGGACACGGTGTAGTGGAAGCGGACGACGCGGTCTTTCTCGATTTTCATTGCAGGATCCGGCTATGTGCCGCGAGCGGCGGCAGGTGGCGGGCGGCGCGCTTGCCGCCGGCGGGATGAACGGCCAAGCTATCGGCCGTGACGAAAGCGCCGCATTATCCCGGCAAGCCCGCCCCCACGCCAGCGCGTGGCCTCCGCTTCTTTCCCCTCCTGCTCGTGATCGCCGCCCTGGCCGGTTGCGGCGGGCAGGAGACCGTGCGGCAGACCCGCCCCGCCCAGCGCGCGTGGCCGGTGGTCGCTCCCGACAACCCCGAGGCCGCCAATGCCGTGCTGATGCGCGCCATCAGCCTGGTCGGCACGCCCTACCGGTTTGGCGGCAACACGCCCGAGGGCGGGTTCGACTGCAGCGGCCTGGTCAACTACGTCTATCGCGACACGCTGTCGCTGAGCCTGCCCCGGACCTCCCGGGATCTGGCTGCCTTCCAGGGGCCGCGGATCAGCCCGGAACGGCTGGCGGCGGGCGACTTGGTGTTCTTCGGCGCCAGCGGAAACGTCAGTCACGTGGGCATCTACCTCGGCGAGGGCCGCTTCGTTCACGCGCCCAGCACCGGCGGCACCGTGCGTCTGGACCATCTGGATGGCAGTTACTGGCGCGACCATTACACCGGCGCAAAACGGGTCCTGCGGTGAAGGCCCAGTGAAGCCGTTGGCACGATTTGTGACACGGCACGAATTCAGATAACGGAAATCTAACGGAATCTGAACCTGTTCCGCCGGTTCGGCAGGCATCATCCCCGCGTCTGTGCTTGTGATGACTGCGTGATGCCCCAACAGAGCCCTCCCAACGCCCTCCCGCCCCGCGCGCGCCGCATGCGCTCCGGGCTGTTCGTCGCGTTGGCGGTGCTGTCGGGTCCGGTGTTCGCGCAGCAGATGCCCAGCTCGTCCTTGGCCGGCGATTCGGCCGACGCCCCGGCCCCGGTCACCCGCACCATGCTGCCGGAGACCATGAGCCTGTCGGACCGCGCCCTGCTCCTGGCCACCGACCTCAACCGCCTGCTGGTGCCCGGCGCCGCGGCGATGGATCCCTCGCTCAACAGCCTGCCGGCGCAGGAGCAGAGCAAGATCAAGACCGTCCTGCAACGCGCCATGGGCCTGCTGGGCACCCCGTACCGCTGGGGCGGCAGCGACCCGGACAAGGGCTTCGACTGCAGCGGCCTGGTCGGCTACGTGTTCCGCAATGCGCTGGGCATCGAACTGCCGCGCGTCTCGCGCGACATGGCCAAGAGCGGCGAACTGGTGACCGACCGCGCCAAGCTGGCGGAAGGCGACCTGGTGTTCTTCGGCCGCCGCGGCCGCGTCGACCACGTCGGCATCTACGTCGGCGAGGGCCAGTTCGTCCACGCCCCCAGCCGCGGCAAGGACGTGCAGGTGTCCAGCCTGGAAACCGGCTACTGGAGCCAGAAGTTCATGCAGGCGCGCCGCATCGAAGGCATCTGAGCGCGATCTCACCCATCCGAATCCCGTCGTGAAGGCCGCCTCCGGGCGGCCTTTGCCTTTGTGGCTCAGTCGCTGAGGGCGGCCAGGCGCTGGACGGTTTCCTCGATGCCCTTGCTCAGCTCCATCACCTTCAGCGCGTACTCGGCCAGGCGCTTGTCGTCGTCGTTGGCCGGCGTCCACGCCGGCACCGGCGTCGGCTTGCCCTCCACCGAATCCAGCGCCACGAACACGATGATGCAGTGCGTGCACAGACGCTCCTGCTCGGGCGCCTCCATCGGATCGCGCGCCTTCACGTCCACCGCGAAATGCATGCTGGTCGTCCCGGTGTGCACCAGCTTGGTGTGCACGGTGACCAGGTCGGAGATGCGGATCGGCGCGACGAAGCGGATGCCGCCAACGGCCACAGTGACGGCGTAGGTGCCGCTCCAGCCGACCGCGGCCGCGTAGCCGGCCTGGTCGATCCACTTCATGACCATGCCGCCGTGGACCTTGCCGCCGTAGTTCACGTCGGTGGGTTCGGCGAGGAACCTGAGGTTGAGTTCGCGCTGCTTCCCGCTCATGCCGTCGCTCCGTTGGATTGTGTGCCGCGCGCGTGCCGCACCACCGCGGCCGCGACGTTGTGGACGCCGGCACGCAGCCGGTCGTCGTTGAGGATGCCGTAGTCGGGCAGTTTGTCGGCCGCCTGCCCCACCGCGACCTGCTGGGGCACTACCAGCAGCCCGAGCTTGGACAGCGCGTCGCGCAGCACCAGCAGCGAGCGCAGGCCGCCCAGTGGACCCGGCGAGGCCGACACGATGCCGGCCACCTTGTCCTGGAACAACCCGACACCAGAGCGCCCTTCTTCCGTGGGCCGCGAGATCCAGTCCAGCGTGTTCTTCACCAGCGCCGGCATCGAACCGTTGTACTCGGGCGTGCTGATCAGCAGGCCGTCGTGGCGCGCCATCAGCGCCTGCAGCGCGCGCACCGCATCGGGCATACCTTCGGATTCGATGTCGCCGTCGTAGATGGGCAGCGGGTAATCGCGCAGCTCGATCAGGGTGACCTCGGCTCCGCCTGCCCTCGCGCCATCGGCCAGCACGTGGATCAGGCGACGGTTGTACGAGCCCTGCCGGAGGCTTCCGGCGAAGGCGAGCAGGCGTGGTGCGGCTTCCGGCATCGATGGCTCCTGTGGAGATTTCACGCCGACACGCGTGAAACGCATGGGGTAGCGATTATGCGCCGCGCGCCCTTGCGATAGACGCTGGTGCGCGCGATGCTCGCGCCAGCGCGAGGGAGGAGCCGACGATGGGACGCACGATCCTGGGCATGCTGGTGGGCGTGGTGGTGGCCATCGCGGTGATCATCGCCGTGGAGACGCTGGGCCATCGCTTCTATCCTCCGCCGCCCGGACTGGACATCACAGACCCCGCCAACGAGGCCGCGTTCGCGGCATTCGTCGCCGGCATGCCGATGACCGGCAAGCTGATCGTGCTGCTGGCCTGGTTGCTCGGCACGTTCGTGGGCGCCCTGTCCGCGGCAAAGATCGCGCGGCACCAGACCGCCGCGGCGCTGCTGGTCGCGCTGGTGGTCATCGCGGCGGTGATCAGCATGGTCTTCAAGCTGCCGCATCCGCTGTGGCTGGCCGTCGCCGGTGTGCTGTTGCCGATTCCGGTCGCGCTGCTCGCGGTGCGCCTGGTCTATCGCCGCTCGACGCTGCCGCGCGTGCCGTAGGCGCGATTGCGCCGATGCCGAATGCGTGTGCGCGGCCATGGCCTGCCGCATGCGAATCGCGGACACTATGCGTCCCCTCGCGACGCCCCGAACGCATCGATGCGCCTGACCGCCTTTGCTTCCGCACTGCTGTCCGTCCTTGCCGTTGTTTCCACCTCCACCCACGCCACTGAACTGCTCCCGCAGGCGCAGGCCTACGAATCGCCCGAGTCGTGGCGCCGGCCGATCACACCGTTCCAGCTGGCGGACCGCACCTGGTACATCGGTACCGAAGGCCTGGGTGCGCTGCTGATCAAGACGGACGCCGGCACGGTGCTCATCGACGGCGGGCTTCCGCAGGCGGCCGACATGCTGCTGGCGCGCATGCGCGAGCTGGGCGTGGCGCCGTCGGATCTGAAGCTGATCCTGCACAGCCACGCGCACATCGACCACGCCGGGCCGATCGCGGCGATCCAGCGCGCGACCGGTGCACAGGTGGTGAGCAATGCGGAGTCGGCGGTGCTGCTGGCGCGCGGCGGCTTCGATGACCTGCACTTCGGCGACGGCATGCTGTTCCCGCCGGTGCAGGCGGACCGCTTTGTGATGGACGGCGAAGTCGTCGCGCTGGGCAGCCTGGAGTTCACCGCGCATTTCACGCCCGCACACACGCCGGGCAGCCTGAGCTGGACGTGGACCGATACGCGCGACGGCAAGCCGGTGCGCATTGCCTACGTCGACAGCCTGAGCGCACCGGGCTATCACCTGGTGGACAACCGCCGCTACCCGCACATCGTCGACGACTACCGTCGTGGCTTCGCGGCGGTACGCGCCCTGCCCTGCGACCTGCTGCTCACGCCGCATCCGGACGCCTCGGGCTGGAAGCTCGGTGAATCGACCAAACCGACCACGCTGACCTGCCGCGCCTATGCCGACAAGGCCGAACGCGGGCTCGACAAGACGCTGCAGGAGCAGCGCAAGGCCGCGGGCAAGGACGCACGCTGATGCCGTACACGCCCATCGTAGCGACGCTCGGCTACGTGCTCTCGCCGGATGGACGCGAAGTGCTGATGGTCCATCGCAACGCGCGCCCGGACGATCACCAGCTCGGCAAGTACAACGGCCTGGGCGGCAAGCTTGAGCCGGACGAGGACGTGGTCGCAGGCATGCGCCGCGAGATCCTCGAGGAAGCAGGCATCGAGTGCGAGGCGATGACCCTGCGCGGCACCATCAGCTGGCCCGGCTTCGGCAAGCACGGCGAGGACTGGCTGGGCTTCGTGTTCGTGATCACCCGTTTCAGCGGCACCCCGCACACGAGCAACCCCGAGGGCACGCTGGAATGGGTGCCGCTGGAACGCCTGCACGACCTGCCCATGTGGGAAGGCGACCGCAACTTCCTGCCGCTGGTGTTCGACAACGATCCACGGCCGTTCCACGGCGTCATGCCGTATCGCGACGGCCGCATGCTGTCGTGGACGTACTCGCGGGTCTGATCCGCCGGTGGGAGCGCGTCAGCGCCCCATCCGCACGCTGGCGCGCCCGTCCTTCTGCTCGAACATGAAGCGGTAGGTGAGCGTCACCGCTTCGCGGATCTCGGTGTGTCCGCCGCAACTGCCTTCGGTGTCGTTCTTCGTCTTCGCGTCCGGGAACACGCAGCGCAGCGCCGGGTCATAGCGCCAGCCAGCAACAGCTCCACGCACCGCCTCGAAGAACGCGGGGTCACTCGGGGCCGGGCAATTCGGCGGAGCCACCGCCGGGGCCGACGACAGCACGCCGCCATCGCGATCGACTCCCACGCGCACGCACACCACCTGCAATGGCAGACGCTGCGAGAGCAGCGCTTCGGGATACGCCGGCATGGGATTCGCGTCGTCCTCGATGGGCATCAGGAACGACTCGTTATCCGCCAGTTCCATGCGCGAAGGCTGCGGAATCAGCGCGCTGATCTCGTTCATGCCGACCTGACCCGAACGTGTTGGATCTTCCTTCGCGACCGGCGCCTGCGTCGCGCATCCGGCGAGCAGTACGGTGGACAGTATCCAATGGCGGTGTCGCATGACCTTCCCTCCCTGAAGTCGTGGCCGGCCTATCCGACCTGGTACTCCATGTTTACCGAAAAAGGGGCGGTCTCGACAAAGCCGAATCTGGCGTAAAGGTGCCGGGCGTCGCCGTCGGCCACCAGCGAGACCACGGCCGACGGCGGCGCGTTCGCACGAAGCCAGCGGTCCAGCGCGGCCATGATGCGCTTGCCCAGCCCCTGCCCCTGCAGCGACGGCGTCACTGCGATGTCGACCACGATGAAGAAGCAGCCACCGTCGCCGATGATGCGGCCCATGCCGACGAGCTGGCCGTCGAGCAGCAGGCTCACGCCGTAGAGGGTGTTCGACAAGCCTTGTCGCGCAGCCTCGACGGAGCGCGGCGCCATGCCGGCGTCCGCGCGCAGGCGGCAGTAGTCCTCTGGGCCGGGGAACCGTTCAACCAGTTCCACCCGTGCCGTATCCATCAGCCGGCGTCCCGCACCGCGCGCACTTCGGCCTTTTCGCCCTCGGCCACGCCGAGGTTGCTGGATGCGGCCTCGTACACGTCGCGGTCGAGCATGCCGGTCTCCTTGGCCACCAGCACGGGCACCAGCATCTGGCCGGTCACGTTGGTCATGGTGCGCATCATGTCGAGCACGCGGTCGATGGCGACCAGGTAGCCGATGCCTTCCAGCGGCAGGCCAGCCGCGGACAGCACCAGCGTCACCATCACGATGGCCGTGCCCGGCACGCCCGCGGTACCGAAGCTGCCGAGCACCGAGGCGATGAGGATGATCAGGTACTGCGTCGGTTCCAGGTGCAGGCCGAAGTACTGCGCGACGAACATCGAAGTCAGCGCCGGGTAGATCGCGCCGCAACCGTCCATCTTGATGCTCGCGCCCAGCGGCACCGCGAAGGCGGCGTAGTCCTTGTCCACGCCCAGGTTGTGCGTGACCGAGCGGATCGCCGCCGGCATTGCCGCAAAGCTGGAGGAAGCGACGAACGCCACCTGCATGCCGGGCGCCGCGCCGCGGAAGAACTTGATCGGGTTGAGTCCGTGCAGCGCCACCAGGCTGCCGTACACGAACACGATGTGTATCGCGCAGGCCAGGTACAGCGCCAGCACGAACGTGCCCAGCGGCAGCAGCTTCTCGAACCCGTACGCGCCGACCAGCGAGGCGATCAGGCCGAAGGTGCCCAGCGGAGTCATTTCGAGCACGAAGCGCGTGACCTGCACCATGGTGTCGCTGGCTTCGCCGACCAGCTTGCGCAGGCCCGCCACGCGTTCGCCCAGCTTCACCAGCGCGAAGCCGACGAGGCCGGCGAACACGATGACCTGCAGGATCTTGCCGTCGCTGAGCGCCTTGAACGGATTGGCCGGCACGATGTCCAGCAGCACCTGCAGCGGCGACGGCACCTCACGCACCTTGTAGTCGGGCGCGACGGTCAGCCCGGTCAACCCGTGGCCGGGCTGCAGCACCCAGCCAACCAGCAGGCCCACGCCGACGGCCAGCGCCGCGGTGATGCCGAACCACAGGAACGTGCGTCCGCTCAATGCCATCACCGACTTCTGCCCGTGCAGGCTGCCGATGGCGTTCATCACCGCGAAGAACACCAGGGGCACGGCGATCATCTTGATCAGTGTGACGTAGAGGGTGCCCAGCGGTTCGAACCAGGTCTCGGCCGAGTGACCGAAGATCCAGCCCGCCAGCGCACCCAGCACGAAGCCGGCCAGCACGCGCTGCCAGAACGGGATTCGGAGCCAGGCCGAAACCAGCTTCATCAGGGGACCTCGTCTTTACACAACTTGTCGGCTTGGCACGATAGCCCACGTGGATAGGGGGTGCGACCCCGTCAGTGCAACGCCGGTGTCCCAGCGCTGCAATAACGACGGCCATAATCGCGCTTTGCCTTCACGCGCCCTCACCCGAATGTCACGTCTGCCCAGCATCACCCTCGCCCTTGCCACCACGCTCCTGGCCAGCGCCTGCGCCAGCGGCGGCACCACCCCGGAACCCGCCGGCCACACGGCGATTGGCGTCGACGTTCCCACGATCCGCCATCCGAACGAGGAAACACCGCAGTGGTGGTTCCGCGACGGCGCGGCGCAGGCGGCGACACGCGGCGCGATGTCGGGCAAGGCGAAGAACGTGATCCTGTTCGTCGGCGACGGCATGAGCCTCACCACCGTGGCCGCGGCGCGCATCCTCGACGGCCAGCGCAAGGGCGGCCCCGGCGAGGACAACCGGCTGAGCTGGGAGAACTTCCCCGCCACCGCGCTCAGCAAGACCTACAACACCAACGCGCAGACACCCGATTCCGCCGGCACGATGAGCGCCATGGCCACGGGCGTGAAGACGCGCGCCGGCGTGCTCAGCATCGGCCAGCAGTCGCCGCGCGGCGATTGCGCGAAGTCGCGCGAAGTGCCGATGCTCACGCTGTGGGAACTGGCGGCGAGCCACGGCTTCGCCACAGGCGTGGTGACCACCACGCGCGTGACGCATGCCACGCCCGGCGCGACGTTCACCCATTCGCCCGAGCGCAACTGGGAGAACGACGCCGAAATGCCGGAGGATGCCAAGGCCGCCGGCTGCATCGACATCGCGCGCCAACTGGTCGAGACGCCCTACGGCAACGGCCCGGACGTGCTGATGGGCGGCGGTCGCGCGAACTTCATGCCCGCGCAGCAGACCGATCCCGAATACGACGATAAGGTCGGCCAGCGCCTCGACGGTCGCGACCTGGTCGCACAGTGGAAACAGCGCCATCCACAGGGCACGTACGTGTGGAATGCGCAGCAGCTGGCGGACGCGCCGTCGCAAGGGCCGCTGCTGGGCCTGTTCGAGCCCGACCACATGCAGTTCTCGCACGACCGTCCGCGTGACGGCGCCGGCGAGCCCACGTTGGCGGAGATGACGCGCACCGCGATCGCACGCCTGCAGCAGAACCCGAAGGGCTATGTGCTGCTGGTCGAAGGCGGACGCATCGACCACGCGCATCACTACGGCAACGCCTACCGCGCACTCACCGACACGATCGCGCTGAGCGAAGCCGTGCAGGCCGCCGCCGATGCGACCTCGGCCGAGGACACGCTGATCCTGGTCACGGCCGACCATTCGCACACGCTGAGCTTCGTCGGCTATCCGGTGCGCGGCAATCCGATCCTCGACAAGGTGCGCGGCAGCAGCGGCGAGGAAGGCGAAAGTGCCAATTACGCGCTCGACCAACTCGGCCTGCCCTACACCACGCTGAACTACAGCAATGGTCCGGGCTATGTCGGCGCCAGCGCGCAGCAGCCCGAAGGCCCGAAGACGTTCCTGCATCCGGTCAGCGGCGTGCAGATTCCCAGGCGCGGCCGCCCCGACCTGCGCGAGGTCGACACCCAGGCGCCGGATTACCTGCAGGAAGCGCTGGTACCCACCTCCGCCGAATCGCACGGCGGCGACGACGTCGGCATCTGGGCGCGCGGCCCGGGCAGCGATGCCGTGCGCGGCAGTGTCGAGCAGAACACCATCTTCCATTTCCTGCTGCAGGCGATGCCGAAGCTGCGCAGCGAACTGTGCAAGGCCGGCGACTGCGACGACAACGGCGTGCCGGTGACGCTGCCGGATCCGGTGAAGTTCCGGACGCAGTGACGCGGGAAGCGAATCTCCCCCGCCCCCTCTTTTTCAAAGAGGGGAGCAAAGCCGGTTCAAAGAGGGGAGCAAACGGCCCTCCGGCGTGAGCCGGGACCGCCACGACAGCGCGGTTTCCCCCTTGATGGATCCTGGTGGTTTCCCCCTTTGAAAAAGGGGGATTAAGGGGGATTCGCCCCTAGAACGGCTTCGCCAGCACCAGGAAGACGATGCCGACCAGCAATAGCACCGGCAACTCATTGAACCAGCGCAGCGCCCTGGATGAAGGCAGCGCGCGGCCGGCGTCCACGCCCTTGAGCCAGCGACCGCTGACGGTGAAGTGGGCCAGCATCAGCACCACCAGCGTCAGCTTGGCGTGCAGCCATCCGCCACTAATGCCGAAGTACAGCCACAGCACCAGGCCGAACACGAACGCGAGCCCGAACATCATGTGGCCGAAGCGATACAGCCGCCGCCCCATCAGGACCAGTCTCGTCCGCACCGCCGGATCGCCTCCTGCCTCGGCCAGGTTCACCAGGATGCGCGGCAGGTAGAACACGCCGCCCATCCACGCCATGACGAACACGAGATGGGCGGTCTTGATCCAGAAATAGGCCATGGGTTCCTCCAAGGTGCGGGCAATAGGATTGCATACCTGACCGCGCTGCTTGTGGTGCTCTTTAGCTCGCCATTCCCGCGTAGGCGGGCTCCGCTCTAGCTCGGCGCAGCCGAACATCCGGGGACTTTGGTTTTTCACGGGAAAGGCGGCAAACGCAGCAGCGCTCAATCTGTTCCGTAGAATCCGCCCATGACCAAACACTACGACCAGGCGTACTTCGAACGCTGGTACCGCGATCCCGCGAAGAAGGAACACGCCGTCGGCAGCTCCGCGCGCCTCGCGCGCAAGGTCGCGCTGGCAGTGGCCACAGCGGAGTACTACCTGGAACGTCCGATCCGCACCGTGCTCGACATCGGTTGCGGCGAGGGCCCATGGCGTGCGCCGCTGCTGAAGCTGCGCCCGAAGCTGCGGTACCTCGGCTTCGACAGCAGCGAATACGCCATCGCGCGTTTCGGCGCGCGACGCAATCTGCATTACGCGCGCTTCGCCGACTTCGAACATCTTCGTCCCTGCCCTCCGGTCGACCTGCTGGTCTGCAGCGACGTGATGCATTACGTGGAGACGCGCGAACTCGACCGAGGCCTGCCGGGCCTGGCGGAGCTGTGCGGCGGCGTGGCGTTCCTGGAGACGTTCACCCGCGAGGACGACACGGACGGCGACAACGTCGATTTCAAATCGCGCCCCGCGCGCTTCTATCGCGATCGCTTCGCGCGGCTGGGACTCACGCCATTAGGTTCGCATTTGTGGCTGGCGCAGGGCCTCGCGGACCGGCTGGTCGCGCTGGAACGCCCGGGCTGACCCCGGTTCAGCCGCACGCCATTCCGTTCCGCTATGCTGCGCCGCAGCATCCCGGCCCCAGCGGCCTGACTCCGGACACCTATCGCCGATGCTTTATCAGATGCATGAGCTGGGCCGCGCCTGGATGGCCCCGATGACGTACTGGGCCGAAGCTGGCGCCAAGATGTTCGGACAACAGGGTGGATGGCTGTCGTCGCTGCCCGGTGCGGCGCAGGCGGCCGCCGGTTGCGAACTGCTGTACCGCATCGGCAAGGATTACGAGAAGCCGGAGTTCGGCATCCACGCCATCGACATCGACGGCACGGCCTATCCCGTCATCGAACGCGAGATGTTGCGCAAGCCGTTCTGCCGCCTGCTGCGCTTCAAGCGCTATGCCGACGACGCCGGCAACCTGCGCGACCTGAAGGACGACCCGCCGGTGCTGGTGGTCGCGCCGCTTTCGGGCCACCACTCCACCCTGCTGCGCGACACGGTGCGCACGCTGCTGCGCGACCACAAGGTGTACATCACCGACTGGGTGGACGCGCGCATGGTGTCGATGGGCGAAGGTCCGTTCTCGCTGGACGACTACGTCGAGTACATCGAGGAATTCATCCGCCATATCGGCGCCGACACGCTGCACGTGATCAGCGTGTGCCAGCCGACCGTGCCGGTGCTCGCCGCCGTGTCGCTGATGGCCGCGCGCGGCGAGCCCACGCCGCGTTCGCTGGTGATGATGGGCGGGCCCATCGACACGCGCGAAAGCCCCACCGCGGTCAACGACCTGGCCACGCACAAGCCGCTGTCGTGGTTCCAGGACAACCTGATCCACCAGGTACCGGACAACTATCCCGGCCACGGCCGCCGCGTGTATCCCGGCTTCTTGCAGCACAGCGGCTTCGTGGCGATGAATCCGGAGCGGCATTTCCTGTCGCACTGGGATTTCTACCTGCACCTGGTGAAGGGCGATCTGGAAGATGCGGCCGCGCACCGCCGCTTCTACGACGAGTACAACGCGGTGCTGGACATGCCCGCCGAGTACTACCTCGACACGGTGCGCGTGGTGTTCCAGGAGCATCTGCTTCCGCGCGGCCTTTGGGACGTGCGCGGCGAACGCGTCGATCCATCGAAGATCCACGGCACCGCGCTGCTGACCATCGAGGGCGAACTCGACGACATCTCCGGCCAGGGCCAGACGCGCGCCGCGCACACCCTGTGCAGCGGCATCGACGAAGCGGAACGCGAACACCTCACCGTCAAGGGCGCAGGCCACTACGGCATCTTCAGCGGTCGCCGCTGGCGCACGCAGGTCTATCCGCAGGTGCGCGATTTCATCGCCCGCCCATGCTGAACGAGGCGGTTCAGCCGCGGCTTGATTCGCACGGGGCCAGCCCTGAGATCATCGGTTCCACACCCACGCCGAGGAACCGTGAATGGACTGCCCCGTCTGCCCTGACGTGAAACTGGCGATGACCGATCGCCAGGGCATCGAAATCGACTACTGCCCGCAGTGTCGGGGCGTGTGGCTCGACCGCGGCGAGCTCGACAAGCTGATCGAACGCGCTTCGTCCGACACCGCGCCGCGCCAGGCCGCTCCGCCGCCTCCGCCGCCGCAACCCGCCCACGATCCGCGCGGTTACGGCGCGCAGGGGCATTACAAGTCCGACCACTACAAGTCGGATCACTACAAGTACAAGAAGAAAAAGAACCTGCTCGGCGAGCTGTTCGATTTCTGATCGCCACGACGACAAAGCCCCGCTTCCGCGGGGCTTTGCCTGTTGGCCTGGTAGTGGCGTCAGCGCATGTCAGCTGGACGCGCGGCAACCCTGGATGAAGACCTTGTTGTCGGTTGCCACGCCCCAGCGCCCGTCGAGTTCGCCGCAACCGGCGGTCCACGAGCCGACCAGCGCGCCTTCCTCGTCGTAGTACAGCCACGTGCCCTGCCAGCTGGCGGTCGCGCTGAACGAAGCGGCCGACATCATGGCGACAACGGCGGCCAGGGCAAAGATCCTGATACGACGCATGTTCATCTCCTTTGATTGAGTCGCGGCAACCTTCCCGCGAGCGAACCGTAGGCGATGCATCGCACCCGTTCTGTTAACCAGCCCGCACTCCGCGCGTGAATGCGGGCTTCACGCGTAGGCGTAGCAGGTTCAGTCGTACTGCGCGGTCTTCACCAGCATGTGCTTGGCCAGCAGGCCGTGCAGGTAGCCGACTCCGCGCGCCACGTGCAGCGTGAGGAACAGCAGCACCACGCCGCACAGCACCGCGATCGGCCACAGCCACTGCGCGTTCGCCGCGATCGGGATTCCATCGAACGACAGCGTGCCGCCGAATCCGAACAGCGCGGCAATGGGCGCGATGATCAGCGACAGCGACACCGTCAGGCCCACCACCGCCACGGTGAAGTACACGATGCCCAGCGGCAGCATCATCAGGAAGTACAGCTGCGTGGCCCAGATGCGCGGGTCGGTGAACAACTCGCCGATGCGCTTGAGCAGCGGCTGTCCGCGGCTGCTGTACAGCGGGCGGCGCGGCATGCGTTCACCCAGCATCACCTCGACGAGGCGCCCTTCCACCAGCGACAGCACCCGCACCGAGCCGAAGTACAGGATCACGAACGGCACGCCGATGATCAGCACCGCCAGGCCTGCCGACAGCGAAATGCCGGTGACCACCCAGGTGAAGTAGAAGATGCCGGTGGCCAGCGACAGCAGCATGTAGAACAGCGCGGCATACGTGCGCGGCTCGGCGATCACGCCGAAGAAGCGCCCCAGTGCCGACGCACGCGGCTTCGGTGCGGGTGGACGCAGCGCGGTCTGCACCTTGGCCTCGGTATCGCGGTAGATGTCGGCCACCTCGTCCGGCGCACCGTAGCTGCCGGCCACCGCGACGATGACTTCCGCCTCGCTCTTGTGGGGGTTCTCGGCCATTTCCGAGCGCAGGTATTCCTCGGCGTCATACAGGGCGTCCTGCACCAGCGCCGGGTCCGCACCCGCCAGCGAGCGGCGCAGGTGTTCCAGGTATTCGGGGATAGTGGTCGGCAGGCCGGTGGTGGAGGCGGAGCCCGGGTTGAACGCGTTCATGGGATGAGTCCTTCGAGGACAGAATCGACGGAGTCGCGGGTGGCTCGCCAGGCGGCCGCCCAGTCGTGCAGGGCGGTTCGCCCGGATTCGGTGATGCGGTAGTAGCGTCGCGGTGGCCCCGATACCGACGGCTCGACATGGCTGTCGAGCAGGCCGGCGCCTTCCAGGTTGCGCAGCACCGGATACAGCGCGCTCTGCTTGCCGCTGAGCACGCCACCGCCGATGCGCTCCAGCTGCTTGGCGATCTGGTAGCCGTACATCGGTTCCTGCGCCGCGCCCAGCACCGCCAGCAGGGCCAGCGAAACCGTTCCGGCGCTGAGCTCCTTCTGGAATTTCCGCAACTGGCTGTCGAGCTCGGTCATGGCACGCGGGGTCCGCTAGGCTGAGGACCACACTACTATTAGGTTCTATATACATAACCTGCCATTAGTCACGGCCCTTGCCGCCGCGTGCACTGCGCCCCTGCTAACAAGGGCCATGCGCCGCATCAGGCCCGCGGCGAGGAGTCCGACGATGCCCAGAGGGGACAAGTCCGCCTACACCGACAAGCAGCAGCGCCAGGCCGAACACATCGAGGAGAGCGAGCGCGAAGAGGGCCGCTCCGAGGAGGACGCCGAGCGCATCGCCTGGGCCACGGTCAACAAGCAGAGCGGCGGCGGCAGGCGCAGCGGTTCCGGGCGCAAGGGCGCCAAGAAGACCACGCGCAAGGCGGCCAGCACGGGCGGCCGCAAGACCGCGAAGAAGGCCACGAAGAAGGCCGCGAAAAAATCAACGAAGAAAGCAACGAAGAAGGGGACCAAGAAGGCCGCGAAGAAGACCGCGCGCAGGAGTGCAGGCAAGACAGCAAAGAAGACCGCGCGCAAGACTGCCCGCAAGGGCGGCGCAAAGAAGCCAACGAAAAAGACGGCCAGGAAGGCGACCAGGAAGACTGCCCGCAAGTCCGCACGCAAGTCGCCAGCACGCAAGTCCGCGAAGAAGACCGCGCGCAAGACAGGACGCAAATCGGCTTCGCGCAGCGCCGCGGCCAAGAAGGCCGCGCGCACGCGTGCGCGCAAGGGCAGCAACGGCGCATCGTCCTGACCCCCTACCCGGCGACCGGCCTGACTGGCCGGTCTGCTGACCGTGGGCACGTTTCACACGCATGGGGCTGGCCGGCCGAGTGCGGGCTGGGCCAGAATTCCTTCATTGATCGATGGGACAAGGGGAACCCGCCGTGTCGAAGCGTTCGTGGCCGTCCGCACTGCTCTGCGCCGCCCTGTTGGCGGTCCTGTCGTCCGCGCATGCCGCGGGCGAGGACGCGACGCCGGCAAAGCCGCGTTCGATGCAGGAGATCCTCGATGCATCCAAGCCGTCGGACTGGCGCACCCCCGACGCCAAGAACCTGGTCTACCTGGACCTGGACTCCGGGCGTGTCCTGATCGAGCTGGCGCCGGCCTTCGCGCCCGCGCATGTGGCCAACATCCGCGCACTGGCCAAGAACGGCTACTGGAACGGCATGAGCATCAACCGTTCGCAGGACAACTTCGTCGTGCAGTGGGGCGACCCCGCGCAGGAAGAGAAGGATCGCAAGCCGCTGGGCCGCGGCGCCAAGGCGAAATTGCCGGCCGAGTTCGCGCGCAAGGCACAGGGCTTGGCGTTCGACAAGCTGCCCGACGTCGACGGCTGGGCGCCGGAAGTGGGCTTCGTGGGCGGCTTCCCCGCTGGCCGCGACACCGCCACCGACGCCGCGTGGCTCGCGCATTGCTACGGCACGGTGGGAGCTGGCCGCGACATGGCCGCCGACTCCAGCAACGGCACCGAACTCTACGTGGTGATCGGCCAGTCCCCGCGCCAGTTGGACCGCAACATCACCGTCGTCGGCCGCGTGCTGCAGGGCATGGAGCTGCTGTCAGTGCTGCCACGCGGCACCGGCCCGCTGGGCTTCTATGAGAAGCCCGAGCAGCGCACCCCGATCAAGGCTATCCGGCTGGCGTCGGAAGTCCCGCGCAAGGAACGCGTCGCCATCGAAGTGCTGCGCACCGATACGCCGCTGTTCCAGGAAGTGGTCGAGGCGCGCCGCAATCGCCGCGACGAGTGGTACAAGCACATGGCCGGCCACATCGACCTGTGCAACGTGCCGCTGCCGGTGCGCGCGCCGCCGCCCAAGCCGGTCGTCGAGAAGAAGAAGGCGAAGGCCAAGGCGAAACCGCGGGGACGCACCGGCCAGCCGGCGGCGACCTCGCGCCGCTGAGCGCAGTCAGGCCTCGTCCGCGGCCAGCCGCAGCACATCCCGCTGGAACAGGCACATGCGCACCACGTCGTGGTAGCGCCCATCGCTGAAGAACTCCTCGGCCAGTACACCCTCGCGCCGGAAACCCGCATCCTCGTAGATGCGGATCGCACGCGTGTTGTCCACGTCGACCAGCAGATAGAGCTTGTGCAGGTTCAGCACGCGGAAAGCGTAGTTGATGGCCAGCCGCGTGGCCGCGCGCGCGTAGCCGCGGGCCTGCTGGTCCGGCGAGATCATGATCAGGAATTCCGCGCGCCGGTGCAGGTGGTCGATCTCAACCAGCTCCACCAGGCCCACGCGCTCGTGAGCGGCGTCCTCGACGATGAAGCGGCGCTCGGACTGATCGTGGATGTGCTTGCGGTACAGCTCTTCCAGTTCGACGAACGACTCGTACGGCTCCTCGAACCAGTAGCCCATGACGCTGCGATTGTTGTTGAGCACGTGCACGAAGTGCAGGTCGCCGCGTTCGAGCGGACGCAGGGTGACGCCGGAAGCTGTGGTTTTCGGATTCATGATCGCCACCCTACTCCATGCGTGTGACACCGGCATCCCGATGCGCGACGCGGCCATCACGCGGTCTTGCCGATTCGCTCAATAGCCTGCGTTCGAAGGCTCACCGCCTGATGTTCCCGGATCGGTTTCGACGAAGGTTTGTGCCATGCCCCTGATGCGACTGCGTGTGACCGGCAGCGACGACGACGTTCGCGCCATCAGCAACCTGCTCACCAGCCTGGACGGCATCGAGCACATCGAGGAAGTCGATGACCTGATGCCGCACATGGACGACGACGATTCCAGTTCGGCCGGACTGCCCGACGATCAGGGCCCCGGGCAGCACGCGCTGGAAATCGAGGCACCCAATCAGGCCACTGCCAATCGCGTGCGCGATGCGGTGGAAGCGCTGGCGTTCGATCTGGACGTGATCGTGGAGTTCGACAACGACGAAGGATGACTCCGCTGTGCGGTCATGCCGGCCCGACGACGCGGCGGCGCCGGACGCGGAAACACACCCTCTATGCGCCTTGGTCGATCACCACCAGGTGCGAGGCATGGCGGCCCGCCTGGTCCACCAGCCAGCTGAACACGGGAAAGGCGAAGCCAGGCATCGCCGAGGTCGGCTCGCCGTGCAGCGCCTTCAGTTCATGCAGCGTGTGACCCGTGGTTTCCACCTGGCCGACCAGGGTGCCCGAACCCAGCATCACCAGGATCAGCGTCTCGACCCTATCGCGGTCGTCCAGCGCAAACGCGCGCAAGCTGGCCAACTTGTCGGTGCGTTTGTACCCGGCCGCTTCTTCAACGTGGACGCTGGCGTGGCGATGGCCGCAGCGCAGGCAGACGTGCTGGGTGCGATCGCGGCCGCACACGCGCAAGCTGCGTAACGTCGTGCTGCCGCAGCGCGGGCAGCAGCGGAAGATGCGTGCGACGTGCCCGATGGTCTGCATGATCGACGTCCTGCAAGGAATTGCCGGCATCGTCCATGCGGGTTCCCGACTGCCGGAATCGGACGCATCCGATTCTCGGCAGCGTGCGTCCTGAAGCTGATCAGGGAACCGCTTTGAGTGCTTCCTTCACGCCTGGCAGCATCATGCGCACGCGCTTGTCGTCCGATTGATCGGCTTCGACGTAGACCGCCTGCAGGAACGCGACCAGATCGTGGCGACGCGCAAGCCAGCCTTCGTCGCGCCACGCCAACGACGGGGCACCGAGGCGGGGGAGCAATGCTGCGAACCAGGCTTTCCAACCGGCTTCATCGCGCACGCCGCGGCGTGCCGCGCTGACCAGCGGCGCAGCCAGGCGCTGCGGTTCGCCGAACACGTAGGCGACACCCGACGCGGGCACGGCCTGCTGACCGATCGCATCGACGATGCGATGCAGTTGCGGCCCATCGAGCGAAGGATTGAGGGTGAGCTGCAGCAGCCAGTCCGCCCCGTGCGCGACGCCATGGCGCCAACCCGCGTCGGCTTCGAAACCGCGGTAGTCACGCACCGAATCCAGGTAGGTGACGGCGCGCAGCACCATCGCCGTGCGCTCGGCGGGCGTCATCCACGGGTTGACGCGATCGGTACGCGCGACCTCCGACAGCACCAGCGCGGCGAACGGCCAGCGGAAGCCGTGCGGGTCTGGCTGGGCCAGCATCGTGTACAGGCGCTCTCGCACCTCGCGCAGCGTCTCGGGTGCGAGCTCGTTGCGGCGCATCCAGGTGGACAGCGCGCCATAGGCCAGTCCGTCGCGGAGTTCCGGATCGGCCTCTCCCAGGCACTCCAGCAGGCCCAGCGCCAATGCCGAGCGCTGCCCCGCATCCTCCAGCGCGAATCCGGTCTGCCGCAGCACGGACAGCTGTTCCGCGCTCCAGCCATTGGGCGGGCACGGACCGCCCCACGCCGGCACCACGGCCAGCAACATCAGCGAAAACACGATCGAACGCATCATTTGCCCCTGCGCGAGCCACGCAGGCGACGCAGCGCCCACACCGCGAAACCCAGCGCGATGACCACCGGAATCAGGAACGCCGCCGCGCGGATCGTCCATGCGGTGCCCATGGCGAGGGTACCGCCGAAGTCGCGCACGGCCTGTGCGATCTCGCTGCGGCCGCTCTGCCCTTCCGGTAGCTCGAAACGGATGGTCAGCTTCTGCGTCTCGATGCGCATGCGATGCTGCGCGGCCGCCTGCTGCGCCTGCTGCAATTGCGCCTCCACTTCGGCCAGCTGTCGCGACAGGGCGATCATGTCGGCCACGGCCAGGTCGCGGCGCTGCTGGAACGCCTGCAGCTGCGTGCGCTCGTTCTCCAGGCGCGCGCGCAGCGAGTCGTTGTCGCGCACCACTTCGGCCAGGTCTTCGGCGTGCGTGTTGCGGCTGCCGATCTCGCCGCCCTTGCCGGCCAGTGCGATCAGCGGCTCGACGCCGTCCGGCACGACGCGCACGGTAATGCTGGCCGACGCGTAATCGCCGCCCTGCTCGGACATGTCGAGCACGGTGCACTGGCCGAAGCGACGCTGGTCGCATGCAGCCTGCACCGCCTTCAGGCGTGGCGAAATGGCCTGGCGATCCAGCGATACCGAGACGTGATGCTCGTAGGCCAGCATCGCGCCCTGCGGAGCGCGCTGCGATTGCATCGGCGCGGACGCGGCGCCTACGGCTTGAACTTCCCCCTGCTTCTGGCTGCACGCGGCAAGCATCAGGGGCAGCAGGAGCGCTGTCAGGATTCGTTTCACGGATGATCCCCGTATTGGTCGGCGCGACTATGCCATCGGCACGCGCATGTTTCACCCGTCGTCATCGCCGCGTGCCTCGCGCGGGCCTATGATGCCCGCCATGCCGGCGCGGGCCGGCGATGCCTGCATGCGATGCCCGACAAGAAAGCCATCGAAACCTACGACAAGCCGGCCGGCGGCTGGGACGCGCTGAGAAGCTCCTGGCAGGCGCTGCGCGAGCAGCAAGTCGTGCTGAAGGGCGGCAGCACGCTGCTACGCGCCAACCAGCCACGCGGCTTCGACTGTCCGGGTTGCGCCTGGCCGGACCGCAATCCGCATTCGACCTTCGAGTTCTGCGAGAACGGCGTCAAGGCCGTCGCAAACGAGGCCACGTCACGACGCGTCACGCGCGAGTTCTTCGCGCAGCACAGCGTGGACTGGCTGCAGACGCAGGACGATCACTTTCTCGAGGCGCAGGGCAGGCTGACGGAGCCGATGATCCTGGACGCGGAAGGCGGCAACCACCGCCCGATCGGCTGGGACGAGGCATTCGCGACCATCGCGGCGGAACTGAACTCGCTGGCTTCGCCGAACGAGGCGATCTTCTACACCTCCGGTCGCACGTCGAACGAAGCGGCGTTCCTCTACCAGCTGTTCGTGCGGGAGTTCGGCACCAACAACCTGCCCGACTGCTCCAACATGTGCCACGAAGCCTCGGGCGTGGCGCTGACCGAGCAACTCGGCAGCGGCAAGGGTTCGGTGACGCTGGAGGATTTCGAACACGCGCAGGCCATCTTCATCTTCGGCCAGAACCCCGGCACCAACCACCCGCGCATGCTGGGCGAACTGCGCAGCGCGGCGAAGCGCGGCTGCCGCATCGTCGCGTTCAATCCGCTGCGCGAGCGCGGCCTGGAGCGGTTCGTCAACCCGCAATCACCGGCCGAGATGCTTGGCGGAGGCGGCACGCAACTCGCCTCCGAGTATTACCAGCCGCGCATCGGCGGCGACCTGGCCGTGGCGACGGCGCTGTGCAAGGTGGTCGTGGAGGCCGACGCGGTCGACCGCGATTTCATCAACGCACATACGCGCGGTTACGACGTGTTCGCGTCCATGCTCCGCGCGACGGAATGGGACGCGCTGGAGCGCGAATCCGGCCTCGACCGTGCCTGGCTCGAGCACGCCGCGCGCACCTACATCGACAGCGACGCGACGATCCTGTGCTGGGGCATGGGCATCACCCAGCATCCGCGCAGCGTCGCCACCATCCAGATGCTGGCCAACCTGCTGCTCCTGCGCGGCAACATCGGCAAGCCGGGCGCGGGGCCGTGCCCGGTGCGGGGCCATTCCAACGTGCAGGGCGACCGCACGATGGGCATCTACGAGCAGCCTTCGCCGGCTTTCCTCGACCGGCTCGGCGCAACGTTCGACTTCGCTCCGCCGCGCGAGCATGGCTACGACACCATCGCCGCCATCGAGGCGATGCACGACGGCCGCGCCAAGGTGTTCTTCGCGATGGGCGGCAACTTTGCCGCCGCCACGCCCGACACCGCGCACACGCACGAAGCCTTGCGCCGCTGTTCGCTGACCGTGCACGTGAGCACCAAGCTCAACCGCTCGCACCTGGTCCACGGACGCCGCGCGCTGATCCTGCCGTGTCTGGGCCGCACCGAGATCGACCTGCAGGCGACCGGGCCGCAGGCGGTGACGGTGGAGGATTCGATGAGCATGGTGCATCTGTCGTCCGGCATGAATCCACCGGCCTCAGACAACCTTCTGTCCGAGCCGGCGATCGTCGCGCGCCTTGCGCACGCCACGCTGGGACACAGCCGCACACCGTGGCTGTGGCTGGTCGAAGACTACGACCGCATCCGCGACCGCATCGCGCAGGTCGTAGACGGCTTCACCGACTTCAATGCCCGCGTGCGGGCACCCGGCGGCTTCCACCTGCATCACCCGGGGCGCGAGCGCGTGTTCCCCACGCGCGATGGCAAGGCCGGCTTCTACCTGCACGCACTGGGCGAGACGCAGTCGCGGGACGAGGTGATGCAACTCATGACCGTCCGGTCGCATGACCAGTACAACACCACGATCTACGGTCTGGACGATCGGTATCGCGGCGTGCACGGCCTGCGCCGCGTGTGCTTCATCTCCCGCCACGACCTGGAACGGTTGGGACTGCGCGCCGGCGAGACCGTGGACATCTCCTCGGTCTGGCACGACGGTGAACGCACCGTGCGCGGCTTCCGCCTGGTCGAATACGACATCCCGCCCGGCTGCCTGGCCAGCTACTTCCCGGAAACCAACGCACTGGTGCCGCTGGACCACCACGCGGAGCGCGCGCGAACGCCGGCATCCAAATCGATACCGGTGCGCCTGCATCGGAGCGCCGCAACCGCATGAGCGAGGACCCGGCGCTGGTACTGCTGCAATTGCTGCACGAGGAAGACGGGCAGTCGGTCCACCGCGTCGCAAAACGCCTGCGACTTGGTTTGAGCGAGCTGCAGCGGGTTTTGTCGGCGCTCGGCCCGGATCCGCGCTTCGACGGGCTCGACCTGGTCGAGCAACGGCCGGATGGCGAACGCACGCTGCTGTGGCTCACCGAGAAGGGCCGGCGCCTGGGCAGTACGCCATGAACGACGCATTGCACGCAGTCACGGCGCTGCGGATGACTACGGGTGCCAGCGCCACGCTGGACGACCGCGTCATCGTCGAGGCGCCCGTGGCACTGCTGTACAACGGCGAATCGTTCGCCGTGATGATGGCCACGCCGGATGCGCTGGAGGACTTTGCGCTCGGCTTCGCGCTGGGCGAAGGCATCGTTGCGACACCGGAGGAATTTCGGCTGGTCGACATCGTCCAGCATGAACTCGGCGTGGCCCTGCATGGCGCCATCCCGCAATTGCGCTTCGACGCGCTGCAGGAACGCCGACGGGGCATGGAAGGGCGCAGCGGCTGCGGCCTGTGCGGCGTCGAGTCGCTGCAATCGGCGCTGCGTGAGGTGCCGAAGGTGGCATCTACAGGCATGGTGCCGATTGCCCGCATCCATGCTGCGCTGGCCGACCTTTCGCGCCGGCAGCCGCTCAACGCGCTCAGCGGCGGCGTGCACGCAGCCGCATTCGCGCATACGCATGGCCTGCTGGTGCGCGAGGACGTGGGCCGGCACAACGCGCTGGACAAGCTCATCGGTGCGATGGCGCGGCACGACGCGCCACTACCAGCCAGCGACGGCTTCGCCCTGATCACCTCGCGCGCCTCCTACGAAATGGTGCACAAGGCCGCGACCGCCGGGCTGGGCCTGCTGGTCGCGATCTCCGCGCCTACCGACCTGGCGATCCGCACCGCCGAATCCGCAGACTTGACCCTGGCCGCATTCGCGCGCGGTGGATCGCTCAACGTCTATTCGCACCCGCAACGCATCGACGCCGGCAGCTGAAGCGTCGCGGCCAGAATCGGCAAGCCCACTCCCCGCCCCGCAAACCATCGGCCCATGCCGCTGCGCGCGTGCAGGCGATATCCTCGCCGGACCGCGGCGCTGCGCCGCCCATCCCGAGAGTCGTCCATGCCGTCGTTCCGCCCCACCCTGCTCGCCGCCGCCGTGCTCAGCGCGAGTCTCGCCGCCTGCCAGCCGCAGAACGCACCGGCACCCGCCGACTCCGCCCCCGCCGCCACGGCGCCCGCTGCCGATCCGGCGGTGGACAAACGTTTCAGCGAGATTTCGCAGCAGTGGCTGGACGGCTGGTTCAAGCTCAACCCGGTCGCCGCCACGCAGATCGGCAAGCACGATTACGACGGTGAGGTCGATGACCTCAGCGCCGCCGGCCGCCAGGCGCAGGTCGATTTCGCGAAGAAGATTCTCGCCGAACTGGACGGCATCGACACCAGCAAGCTCTCGCGCGAGAACCAGATCGACGCGGCGATCCTGCGCAACCAGGTGCGCGGCGACATCTGGAGCGTCGAGACGCTGCAGAGCTGGGCGTGGGATCCGCAGGTGTACAGCGGCCTGGCCGGTGGCGCGATCTACAACCTGATGGCGCGCGAGTTCGCGCCGATGCCGCAGCGCCTGAAGTCGGCGACCGCGCGCATGCAAAAGATCCCGGCCGTCTACGCGCAGATGCGCGAGAACCTGGATCCGGCGCGGGTGCCGAAGATCCACGCCGAGACGGTCGCCAAGCAGAACGCCGGCATCCTCAGCCTCATCGACACCTTCATCGTGCCCAACGCCGACCAGCTGAAGGGCGAGGACCGCAAGCAGCTCGACGCCGCCGTGGCCGGTCTGCGCAAGGCCGTGGCCGAGCAGCAGAAGTGGCTGGACGAAACGCTGGTGCCCAACGCCAAGGGTGAGTTCCGCATCGGCCAGACGCTGTACGACGAGAAGCTGCAGTTCTCGCTCAACTCCTCACTGTCGCGTGCGGAAATCAAGCAGCGTGCCGAGGCCGAGCTCAAGCGCGTGCGCGGCGAGATGTACGCCATCGCGCAGACCGTGCTGAAGGACAAGCCGGGCGCGCCGGAACTGCCGGCCAACCCGTCGGCCGACCAGCAGCAGAAGGCGATCGAGGCCGCGCTGGAACTGGCCTACGCCGACAAGCCCGCGCGCGACCAGGTGGTGGACTTCGCCAAGAAGACGCTGGCCGACGCGACGGAGTTCACCCGCAAGCACGATCTGGTCACGGTGCCGAACGATCCGGTCAAGATCATCCTGATGCCGGAGTTCCAGCGCGGCGTGGCGGTGGCCTACTGCGACTCGCCGGGCCCGCTCGACAAGGGCCTGGACACCTATTACGCGATTTCGCCGATTCCGGACGACTGGAGCGCCGAGCAGGTCGATTCGTTCCTGCGCGAATACAACAGCCGCATGATCCACCTGCTGTCGATCCACGAGGCGATGCCGGGCCACTACCTGGAAGGCGCGCACTCGGTGGAATCGCACTCCACGCTGCGTTCGGTGCTGCGCTCGGGCCTGTTCGCCGAGGGCTGGGCGGTTTACACCGAGGACATGATGGCCGACGCCGGCTACCTGAATAACGACCCGCTGTTCCGCCTGGTGCAGCTGAAGTTCTACCTGCGCACCATCGCCAACGCGATCCTCGACCAGGGCGTGCACGTGGACAACTGGACGCGCGAGCAGGCGATGGAGCTGATGACGAAGCAGGCGTTCCAGCAGGAGCGCGAGGCCGCCGGCAAGTGGGTGCGCGCACAGCTGACCAGCGCACAGCTGCCGACGTACTTCGTCGGCGCACAGGAGCACTTCGACATGCGCAAGGCGGTGGAAGCCAGGCTGGGCGACAAGTTCAACGCGAAGGCCTACCACGACCAGGTGTTGAGCTACGGCGCGCCGCCGGTTCGTTTCGTCCGGGAAATGATGCTGGACGAGCCGATCAAGTGACGATCCGGCGCGTGGCCGCCAAGCTGCCACGCCTTTGCCGGATCGTCATCCCCGCGCAGGCGGGGATCCAGCGCCTTCACTCCTAGCTGTCATCCCGGCGAAAGCCGGTATCCAGGGCCGCGGTTGCGCAAGCAGCCGCGGCTGCTTCTTTTGGTCCGCCGCGGAAACGACGACGTTGTTTCCTCCACCACACGCCCAGCCCGCATTCCGATCGACGCGCGCCTACCGGCTCCGCCCGTCATATGGCACGACCTTCAGCGATGCCACGTCCACGTCGTCCAGGCAGCGCGCGTTGATCGCGACCATCGGCGTTCCGTCCGGCATGGCGCCTTCGGTGAACGGCGAAATTCCGCATGTGGTGCAGAAGTGGTGCGCGAGCTTGTGCGTGTTGAAGCGGTACGTGCCGTAGTTCGACTCCGGCGTCTTCAGGGTGAAGGCGGTGCGTGGGGCGAACCACAGCAGGCCACCGCGTTTGGCGCACATGGAACAGTTGCAGTCGATGACCTGGTCGATCTGGCCTTCGACTTCGTATGCGATGCCGCCGCAGTGGCAGCCGCCGGTGTAACGGGGCATGACGCTCCTCCTCCGTGGAAAGGCCCGATTGTGCCTCCAGCAGGCTGCCTGTGGAGTGCCATAAGCGACGTCCGCTTAACCGGGTGGCGCTATCCTTCGCACCGCACCGCAGCACGCCGGAGGTCGCCATGCCCGCTTCCCGTACAGGCAGCACCGTGATCCCCACGCTGAGCTGTCGCGACGCGCCCGCCATGATCGACTGGCTGTGCCGTGCCTTCGGTTTCGAAAAGCAGGCCGTGTACATGGATGGCGACGTCGTGCTGCACGCGCAGCTCACCTTCGGCAACGGCATGGTCATGCTCGGGTCGTCCGGCAAGGACGGCGACTGGGCCAAGCACATGGTCGCGCCGCAGGACATCGGCGGGCGCGCGACGCATGGCGTGTGCGTAATCGTCGCCGATGCCGATGCACACTACGCGCAGGCCAAGGCCGCCGGTGCGACCATCGAGATCGACATCGCCGACCAGCACTACGGTGGCCGCGGCTACGCCTGCCGCGATCCGGAAGGCTACCTGTGGTGGTTCGGCACCTACGACCCCTGGAATCCCTGAGCATGGAACTGTTCGAAACACATCCGAGTCCCGTCGATGGCATCCGCGTGGGCATCGGTGGATGGACGTTCGCGCCGTGGCGCGACAACTTTTATCCAAAGGGCCTGGTGCAGCGTCGAGAGCTGGAATACGCCAGCCGCCGGCTCACCGCCATCGAGGTCAACGGCACCTACTACGGTGCGCAGAAGCCGGCCACCTACGAGAAATGGGCGGCGGAAACGCCGGAAGGCTTCGTGTTTTCCGCAAAGGCCCCCATGCGCATCATGCAGTCGCGCGCCTTGGCGAAGACGGGTCCGCAGATCGAGGATTTCCTCGGCGGCATCGTGTCGCTGGGGGACCGGCTCGGACCGATCGTGTGGCAGTTCGATGCGAACCAGCGCCTGCAGATGGACAGCTTTTCCGCCTTCCTGGAACTGCTGCCGAAATCGGTCGACGGACGTGCCCTGCGGCACGTGCTGGACGTGCGCGATGCCGCCTTCGTCAATGCCGATTACCTGGCACTGGCGCGCCGCCATGGCATGGCCACTGTATTCACCGATTCGGACGAATACCCGTCGTTCGCCGACGTGACGGCCGATTTCGTTTACGCGCGGCTGATGCGTTCGCGCAGCGACGTGCCAACGGGATACCCGGATGGCGAGCTGAACGCCTGGGCCGCGCGTGCACGCGAGTGGGCGGCGGGCGGGCAGCCGGAAAGCCTTCCCTATCTCGACCCCGCCAACCCACCGGCGAAGCAGAAGCGTGACGTGTTCGTGTTCTTCATCAGCGCGGCCAAGGAACGCAACCCCGCCGCGGCAATGGCGTTGATCGAGCGGCTGTAGCGGTTTCATCACGAGGCGTCGGCTTGGCCGTTTGCCATCATCCCTGTACGAGACGGGGAATCCAGACAGCCGCGGCATTCGTCCGGAGGCGTGAGCCGGGGATGGCTGGATTCCCGGCTGTGCGGGAATGACGGCCTGACGACACGGTTCATCGCAGGAACCCGGCGCTTCGTCGCGCCGACCGTGCCGAACGGCACTCCCCTGCGCGCCTTCTCGACACTATCAACGGCAGAGTCGAACCTACCGTTCGCCGTGAAGAGAGAGCGCCATGACCCACCGTCGCGAGTTCATCTCCACTGTCTCCCTCGCCGCCGCCGGCCTGGCACTGGCACCGCTGGCCGCGTGCAGCCAGGAATCGCCCACGCCGCGCGCGCAGTCCGCCGCGACGCCGGCGCCCAGGCCGTTCAGCGGCAAGCTGATCACGCGACCGATCCCGTCCACCGGTGAACAGATCCCCGTGATCGGCATGGGCACGTCGGGCAGCTTCGAGGTCGGCACTGATGCAGCGGCGCGCGCACCGCTGCGCGAAGTCCTCGACGCCTTCGTCGCCGCGGGCGGCACGCTCATCGACACCGCGCCCACCTATTCGACCGCGGAAGACGTGCTGGGCGACCTGATGTCCGAGGCCAAGGCGCGGCAGAAGCTGTTCGTCGCGACCAAGCTGTCGGGCGTCACCGGCAAGCAGGAAGGCCTGGCGCAGTTCAACGACACGCTGCGCCGGCTGCGCACCGACAAGGTCGAGCTGCTGCAGGTGCACAACCTGCGCGACACCGCCACGCAGATCGCCCTGGCGCGCGAACTGAAGGCGCAGGGCAAGACGCGCTATGTCGGCCTCACCCACTACCGCGAGGACGGCCAGGCGCAACTCGCCGAAGAGATGCGCAGGCACAAGCCCGACTTCATCCAGATCAACTACTCGCCCGTGTCGCGCGGCGCGGAACAGACGGTATTTCCGCTAGCGCGCGAACTGGGCTGCGCTGTGATGATCAACCGCGCCTTCGAGGACGGGCGGCTGATCTCGCAGGTGCGCGACAAGCCGTTGCCGGCATGGGCCAAGGATGTCGGTGCGGATTCGTGGGCGCAGCTGTTCCTGAAGTTCGTGCTGAGCCATCCGGCGGTGACGGTGGTGATTCCGGCCACGTCGAAGGTGCGTCATCAGGTCGACAACCTGCGTGCCGGCACCGGCAAGCTGCTGGACGAGAAGCAGCGCCAGGCGCTGATCGCGGCACTGGCCTGAGTCCCGCATGACGACCTGGCAGGTCCGCATCGCGCGCGTCTTCGGCATCGCCGACCACGAAGCGCGTCCGGTGATGACCGGCGCGCTGCTGTTCTTCATGCTTTTCGCCGGCTATTTCATGCTGCGCCCGGTGCGCGAGACGATGGGCGTGGCCGGCGGCGTGGACAACCTGCAGTGGCTGTTCACCGGGACGTTCCTGGCCACGCTCGCGGCGATGCCGCTGTTCGGCTGGATCGCCGCGAAGGTGCCGCGACGCACCATCCTGCCGTGGACGTTTGGATTCTTCGCGCTGAACCTGGCGCTGTTCGCGGTCTGCTTCCACCTGCAGCCCGACAACCTGTGGATCGCGCGCACGTTCTACATCTGGCTGTCGGTGTTCAACCTGATCGCCATCTCCGTGGTGTGGAGCGTGTGCGTGGACCTGTTCCCGATGGCGCAGGCCAAGCGCGTGTTCGCGCTGATGGCCGCGGGCGCCAGCCTGGGCGGACTGGTCGGACCGCTGCTCGGCATCGCGCTGGTGGGCGTGATCGGCCACGCGGGACTGCTGTGGCTGGCCTCGATCTTGCTGGTGGCCGGCATCGCAGTCGCACGGCACCTGCAGCGCTGGCGCGATGCGCAACCGGTGCGCGAGGAGCTCACCGCCGATGCACGGCGCCGTCCGCTCGGCGGCAGCCCCTTCGCCGGCTTCACCACGGTGCTGCGTTCGCCGTTCTTGCTGGGCATTTCGCTGTTCGTGCTGCTGCTGGCCAGCGTCAGCACGTTCCTGTACTTCGAACAGGCCCGACTGGTCGAACTGACGTTCCCTGATCGAGCCGACCAGACGCGCGTGTTCGGCACCATCGACGTCGTGGTGCAGAGCCTGACCATCCTGTCGCAGCTGTTCATCACCGGCCGGCTGGTGCAGCGGCTGGGCCTGGGCGTGCTGCTGGTGGCGGTGCCCGCCGTGGCGATGCTCGGCTTCGTCTGGCTGGCGCTGGCGCCGACGTTCGCGGTACTGGCGGTGGTGATGGTGGTGCGCCGCGCCGGCGAGTACGCATTCGTGCGGCCGGGACGCGAGATGCTGTTCACCGTCGTCCCGACCGAAGCCAAGTACAAGGCAAAGAACTTCATCGACAGCGTGGTGTATCGCGGTGCCGATGCGGTCAGTGGCTGGGCGAAGGCGCTGGTGGACATCCTGGCACAGCAGCCGGCGATCGCGGCACTGATCGGCGCGGCCATCGCGCTGGCCTGGGGCCTCACCGGCGCGGGACTGGCACGCGCGCAGGCCCGTATTGCCGACCGGGAATCGTTGCCGGACGGGCTCGACGTCGCCGGCGAGGGGCTGCGTCGCTGACGCGGCGCAACGCCGTCCCTTCGTTCCTTTTTCGAGGCCGCGAATCGTCCGATTGCGTTTGAGCCGCTCTGGCGGCTCAATGCGCAGGACGCGGACGCCCGACGGCGGGCCGCGCACCCATGGACCCAGGGGATGCGATGGAAGGCTTGTTGGTATTGATCGGACTGGCCGTACTGGCCGTCCCCGTATTGCTGATCGCGGCGCTCGTCGGCCTCAGCCGGCTGAAGGAACGCGTCGCGATGCTCGAAGGCGAGGTCGCGGACCTACGCATTGCCCGCCCGCAAAAACCGGCGCCGCAGGGCGATGCCCGGTTCGATGTGCAACTCACGCCGGAACCGATCCGGCCGAGCCCGCCCTCGAGTCCGCCACCGGAGCCCGCACCCCAGCGAGCGGCACGACCGGTGCCACCGCCGTTGCCCCGGACGGCCTACCACGAGCCGCCCGCCTACCAGCAGGCAGAGTCCGAAGCGCCGCGCGTCAAGCCGGCTCGGCGCGAACCCCGGGAGCCGGACGTGTTCGACAAGGTGGGATTGGCGATCAAGCGCTGGTTCACCGTCGGCAACGTGCCGGTGAAGATCGGCATCCTCGTGCTCTTCGCCGGCGTGGCCGCGCTGCTCAAGTACGCGGCCGACCAGGGCTGGCTGAACGCACCGATCGAGCTGCGCCTGGCCGGAGTCGCCGCGGGTGCGCTGGCCGCGCTGGTGTTCGCGTGGCGCAAGCGCGAAGCCCATCGCGTGTTCGCGCTGAGCCTGCAGGGCGGTGCCATCGGCGTGCTGCTGCTGGTGGTGTTCGCTGCGTTCAAGCTGTACGGGCTGTTGAACGCACCCGCGGCCTTCGCACTGAGCGTGGTGCTGGTGGCCGGCGCCGGCATGCTGGCGGTACTGCAGGACGCGAAGGCGCTGGCGTTCTTCGCGGTACTGGCGGGCTTCCTCGCGCCGATCTGGCTGTCCACCGGCAGCGGCAACCACGTCGCGCTGTTCTCGTACTACGCGGTGCTCAACGCGGCCATCTTCGCGATCGCGTGGTGGAAAGCCTGGCGCGTGCTCAACCTGCTGGGCTTCGCCTTCACCTTCGGCATCGGCATCGCGTGGGGCGTGCTGGACTACGACGCCTCGAAGTTCGCCAGCACCGAACCCTTCCTGCTGCTGTTCTTCGCCCTGTACCTGCTGATCCCGCTGCTGTTCGCGCGCCGGCAGCCGGCCGGACGACGCGACTTCATCGACGGCTGTCTGGTGTTCGGCACGCCGCTGATCGCGTTCTCGTTGCAGGCCGGCCTGCTGCACGGCGCACGCATGCCGCTGGCGTTCAATGCGCTGGGACTCGCCGCTGTGTACGCGGCGCTGGCGTGGGCCTTGCGCCGGCGCGAGGGCTTCGGCGTGCTCGGCACGTCGTACGCCCTACTGGCGGTCGGCTTCGCCACGCTGGCCGTGCCGCTGGCGTTGTCGGCGCGTGCGACCGGCTGCGTGTTCGCGCTGGAAGGCGCGGCACTGGTGTGGCTGGGCCTGCGCCAGCAACGCAGGCTGCCGGAGTTCTCGGGCATTGCGCTGCAATTCCTGGCGGCGATCGCGTTCGGCATCGGCGCCGGCGAGCGAGCCGGCGGTATGGCGATCGCCAACGCGGGCTTCATGAGTGCGCTGCTGATCGCGGCGGCCGCGCTGGCCACGGCGTGGGCTTACCGTGGCGCGGGGCGGATCGTCTCGGCGCAACTGTCCTATCTCTGGGGCCTGACCTGGTGGTGCGGCAATGTGCTCACCGAGATCGAGCGCTTCGTCCGCGCCGATGCAGCCGCCGACGTGGCGCTGGCCTGCGCGGCACTCACCGGCTGGCTGGCTGCCGAGGTGCATCGGCGCAAGCCTGATCTGGTGCTGATCGGCACCACGCTGGCCGCGCTCGCGGCGGCCGCGCCGCTGGCGATGTTGCAGAGCCAGGCGCACGCGCAGCCCTTCGCCGGCTATGGCGCCGTCGCGTGGGCGGTCTACATCGCGCTGGGCCTGCGCAGCCTGGTCTGCCTGCGCCAGGGCGAGCATCCACTCGCGCCGTGGGCGCAGCTGGTCTGGTGGCTGGTGCTGCCTTTCGCCGCGTCGCTGTCGCTGGCCTGGCTGGGCGGACGGTTTGCGCTGGATGAAGGCTGGCGCATCGCCGCGACGGCACTGCCGTGGCTGATCGTGATCGCCATCAGCCTGGTCCGCTGGTCGTGGCTGCGCACGCCGCTGCAGGAACGCTTCGATGCGATGCGGCCGGTGCTGCAGTCGCTGTACTTCGCCATCGCGGTGATCGGCTGGCTGGCATCGCTTGTTTCCGCGGGCGGCAGTGCGCCGCTGCCGTGGGTGCCATTGCTCAACCCGCTGGAATTGGCGCAGCTGATGGCGGTGTTGCTGGCCGCACTCTGGATGTGGTCCGGCCATGCGCCGGCAACGCTGGCGGGCGTGCGCGTGCCGGTTCTGGCGGCGCTGACCTTCGCGCTGATCACCTCCATTCCGCTGCATGCCGTGCACCACTGGGGCGGCCTGCCGTGGAACGGCGCGTTGATCGGCGCCAGCCTGGCTCAGACCACGCTGACCGTGACGTGGAGCGTGCTGGGCGTGATCGGCTGGGTGCTGGGTTCGCGGCGCGGCAACCGCCCGCTGTGGGTGGTCGGCGCGGTGCTGATGGCGGTCGTGCTGGTCAAGCTCATCGTCGTCGACCGCGGCAACCTGGGCAACGGCCTGGGCATCGCGTCGTTCATTGCGTATGGCCTGCTGTGCACGGTCGTCGGTTACCTTGCACCGGCGCCGCCGCGTGCGCACGAGGAGGAGGCGACCGCATGAAGCATCTGGCGTGGCTGATCGTACTGCCGATGACGGCCCTCGCCGGGCCGCGCGAGGACTACTCGCGGCAATGGCCGCTACAGCCGGTTCGCGAACACGAAGGCGCGTACCGGGTTCAACTGGACCGCGAGGTTTACCGGACCGCCGTGTCGCCCACGCTGCTGGACGTGGACGTGATCGATGCGACCAGCCGCACCGTGTCGGCGGGAATCCTCGGTGCCGATGCACCGGCGACGCCGGCAGCCCAGCGCGTGACCGTGCCGTGGTTCGCGGTACCCGGTGCGCGTGCGGGCGAACCGGCATCGCTGGCGCTGATCGCGCAGCGCGACGCGCAGGGCCGCATCCTGTCGCTGCAGGCCAGCACCGACGGTTCGCCATCCACCGCCGGTGCGCGCGGCGGTGCCGTGCTGTTCGATCTCAGCGCGATCCGCTCCAGCGTTTCGGCGCTGGAACTGGAATGGACGCCTGGCACCGTGGTGGATGCCGCCTTTCGCGTCGAAACCAGCGACGACCTGCAGCGCTGGAACACCGTGTCCGAACGCCAGCCGCTGCTAGCGCTGACGCAGGGCGGCCGTCGCCTGCAGCAGAACGAGATTCCGTTGCAGGGCAGCGCGCGTTACGTCCGCATCACGCTGCTCGAAAGCGGTCCGCCCTTGCCCATCGCCCAGGCGTCGGCCCGCCTTTCTACCGCCCCGGCGCAGTCTCCGCTGCAGTGGGAGACGTTGTCAGGCCGCGCGCTGCGCGAAGGCAACCGCGATTACCACGTGTACGTGCTGGAGGGCCGCTTCCCGATGGAGCGTGCAGACATCGTCGCCGGCAACTCCGCCGTGGAATGGACGCTGGAAAGTCGCGACGGCGACGACGCACCGTGGCGCTGGCGCGCTGGGCCGTGGATGGCATTCCGCGTGGACGGCAGTGGCGGCGTCACCGCATCGGCCGCCGTCGCGGTGGAAGGTGCACCGGTCCGCGACCGGCAGTGGCGGTTGTCGGCCACGCGTGGCATGCCCGCGCAATCCCCGACGCTGCGCCTGGGTTATCGACCGGAATCGGTCGTGTTCCTCGCGCAGGGCCAGGCACCGTGGTCGCTCGTCGCAGGCAGCGCCGTGGCCCAGCGTGCCGCCGCACCGATGCCGCAACTGCTGCAGGCGCTGCGCGACTCGCGCGGAGCGGACTGGCAGCCTGCGTCTGCCACGCTCTCGCAGGGCCAGCCGCTCGCTGGCGAACAGGCACTGCAGCCACGCGCCAAACCGCTGGACTGGAAGCAGTGGCTGCTGTGGGGCCTGCTGGTCGGCGGCGCGGCCGTGGTCGTCACGCTGGCGCTCAGCCTGCTGCGCAAACCGGCATCGCGCGACGCGTGATGCCAACGCCGGCCGGATGTCCCGGCCGGCTCAGCGCAGGCGCGCCATCGCCCGTACCGGGAAGGTCCCCGCGCCGCGTACCTTCGGCGGCATCGCGCTGAACTCGAAGCCTTCGTCCGGCAGCGCGCGCAGGTTGCACAGGTGTTCGACGATCAGGATGTCGGCACCCAGCAGCACGGAATGCACCGGACGCGACCTGCCGCGGGTGTCGTCGATGTTCATCGAATCGATGCCGACCAGCTTCACGCCGCAGTCGCGCAGATAGTGCGCCGCGTCCTCGGTGAGGAATGGATGCTCGACCGCATACGCGTCCTCGCGCCAGTACGCATCCCAGCCCGTGTGCACCAGCACCGCGCGGCGGCGCAGTTCGCGCTCGCGGAACCACGACGCGTCGATGGCACGCACCTGGCGATGGTCGGCGCGGATGACGATGCCTTCCAGATCGCAGAACGCCTCCGGACCGATCTGTGACAGGTCGTGGCCGTGTTCGTAGCGGTGGGACGGGCAATCCAGATACGTGCCGGTGTTGGCCACCATCTCGATCTTCGCGATCTGGAATTCCGTTCCCGGCGCGTACACCTCGCGCGAGCGCTCGCGGCTGAGGTAATCGCAGATGCGCGCCGCCGGCAGGCCGGGATACGTCACCAGTCCATCCTCGATCACGTGGCTGAGCTCCACGTACGCGCGTCGCGCGCCATCCGACTGTGCCTTGCGCTTGTGCGGCTCGACGATGATCTTCTTGTTGAGGATGCGGGTCGGGCCGACCATCAGCAGCCGCAGGTCGCGCACGATGTAGTCGACCAGCGCCGCATCGTCGATGTCGTCGCCGTCGATGTCCAGGCGGAAGTCCTGGCCTTGGATGCCGCCACCGTTGGTGAACTCGAATTCGAAATCGAAGACGACGCGCTTGTCGGTCATGGAGGTTCCGGTCATGGGTGAAGGGGTTCTGGCGCTCCTCGTGCAGTGCAGGGCTGAGGAGGTGGCGCCGCGAAGCGCCGGAGAGGATTTTCCGTGTGACGCTCATCGGTACGGCGGGTGCGGGCCGCGCAGTTGCTTACCCCTCACCTGCCATTCGGACAGCTTCTGCACAGGAAGGGGAAGCTCTGGATCCCGGCTTTCGCCGGGATAACGATCCGGCAAAGCCGCAGCCGCGCGCGGCCGCGGGCCGGATCGTTACTTCGCCCGCTGGCTCAGCGCGACGCTGCCCAGGATCATCGCGCCGGCGATGCCCATCTTGATCGTCAGGGGCTCGTCCAGCAGCAGCCAGGCCCAGGCCACGCCGAACACGGGGATCAGGTAGGTCACGGTGGACGCGCGGCTCGCACCGATGCGGGCGATCAGCCGGTAGTACATGACGAACGCCAGCCCCGTGCAGACCACGCCGAGCATGCCGGCCGAGAACCATGACTTCATCGGGATGGGATCGGCGGGCCAGTAGGCGATCGCGAACGGCAAGGTGAGCAGCGCGGAGGTTCCCAGCGTCGCCGAGGCCACCGCAGCCGGCGGCAGGCCCGTCAGGTGGCGGCGCACCAGGTTGATGCCGATGCCGTACAGGAAGGCCGCTGTTGCGCCGGCGGCCACCGCCCAGCCGACCTGGTCGCCACCGGCAGTCTTGTCGCCCGCCAGCACCACGACGCCAGCAAAGCCCGCCACCAGCGCCACCGCGCGGCGTGAGCCGATCTTCTCGCCGAAGAACATGAAACCGACCAGCGCGGTGAACAGCACCGTCATCGCGTTGGCGATGGCGCCGATACCGGCCGGCGCACGCTGCGCGGCCCATGCGAACAGCAGGAAGGGCACGGCGGAGTTGATGGCGCCGATCAGCGCGATCTTCGGCCACAGGCCCAGCGGGAACTGCCCGCGCGCGCGCCACAGGAACGGCAGCAGCACCAGCGAACCCAGTGCCAGGCGCACCTCGACCAGCGGCACCGCACCGAAGTCGTTGGCGGAGACGCGCATGAACAGGAACGAGGCGCCCCAGATCGCGCCGAGTACGCCAAGTTCGACCGGGGTGAGCCAGCCACGTTCGCGCGTATCGGGCAGACCGGAGGCGGATGCGACGGTGTTCATGCGGAACCTCGTGGGGAGGAATCGGAAGGCTGCTCAACCCTGCGTGGGGTGGTAGCAGTGGACGATGGAATCGGGGCTGCCGCCAGCGGCGAGGAACGCGGCATCGCCCAGGTTGAGGCCGATCAGGCGCACGCCGGTTTCGGTATGCGGACGATGGCGGCTGTCGGGCGCGAAGTACACGTAGGTACCCGCGCCGTGGCGCGCGTCCCCTTCGATCACCTCGCCGCTGATCACGTAGTACGACTCGCCGGTCTCGTGATGGTCCAGCACCGGCCATTGCGCACCGGCCGCCATGTCGACCACCCACATGCGCACGCCGGGACCGGCCGGCAGATCGCGCCGCGTGCAGCCTTCGCCGACTTCGATCGCGGGCACCGAGTCGACGTCCAGCGCCTGCATTAGCGGCGGAACTACGGTGTGGTGTTCCAGATCCAGCGCGCGGCTCATGCTTCTCCGATGGGACATCACCTGCGGCGAACCAACAATCTGGCTCATGCCGGAACGCCCATTCTGATTCCGTCGCCGCGCCTTACAAGCGCATACTTTCACAGGCAGACTTGAATCATATTTGAGGCTCATATGGCGCTGCGCGCAGATTGGCTCCCGGCCCTGACGGCGTTCGAATCCGCGGCACGCCACCAGAACTTCGCGCATGCCGCCGAAGAGCTGCACCTCACCGCCAGCGCGGTCAGCCATCACGTGCGCAAGCTGGAATCGCGCCTGGGCGTGGCGTTGTTCCAGCGCCATGCACGCGGCGTCTCGCTGACCGCCGAGGGCCGCCAGTTGGCCGACGCGGCGGGCACCGCGCTGGCGGACGTCGAAGGCGTGCTGCGCAGCCTGCATACCGGGCGCGAGGAAAGCGACCGCATCCGCATCACCACCCTGCACTCGCTGGCCTACACCTGGCTGCTGCCGCGCCTGCCCGGCTTCGCCCGCGCGCATCCGCAGCTGCGCCTGAGCGTGGACACCGAGATCGCACTGACCCGCTTCGACGACGGCGGACCCGACCTGGGCCTGCGCCACGGGCCGGGGCACTGGCCGGGACTGACCGCGCATTTCCTGATGGACGAGGCGCTGTTTCCCGTCGTCTCGCCCGCGTATGCCGGACTGCCCGACCTCGCCACCGCCGCGGACATCGTCCGCCATCCGCTCATTGCCGACCATGCCCGCCAGGGCTGGCACGACTGGTTCCGCGGCGCCAACGTGCACGGCGCGCGCGTGGAGGAGCGCTACACCTTCAGCGACACCACGGACGCCTTGAACGCCGCAGTGCATGGACTGGGCATCGCCCTGGCCCGCTCGCGCATCGTCGCGCCCTACCTCGAACGCTGCCAGCTGGTCCGCCTGCCGGTTCCGCCCCTGACGGCGCGCTGGTCGTATTACGTCGTCTACCCGGCGCACCGGCGCCTGCGCCCGGCCGCGCGGACCTTCGTCGACTGGCTGCTGGAAGCGGCCCGCCAGTAGGCCTGCCCTCAGCGCGAAAAATTTTTTTCGGGAGCGTGTCGATTCCGCGCGCCCCGCTTCGTCGTCATGACAAGAGCCGGCAAGGGGCCGGCTTCCTCCACCAGGAGACGACGATGAAATTCATGGTGATCGTGAAGGCCTCCCTTGAGTCCGAAGCCGGCCAGATGCCGAGCGAGGAACTGCTCACCCAGATGGGCCGCTACAACGAGGAGCTGGCCAAGGCCGGCGTGATGCTGGGCGGCGAAGGCCTGTACGCCAGTTCGCAGGGCGCGCGCGTTCGCTTCGACGGCGACCGCCGCAGCGTGATCGACGGGCCCTTCGCCGAAACCAAGGAACTCATCGCCGGCTACTGGCTGTTCCAGACCGCGTCGCTGCAGGAAGCGATCGAATGGGTGAAGCGCTGCCCCAATCCGGACGGCGGGCAGAGCGAGATCGAGATCCGCCGCGTCTACGAATCCCACACCTGCGGCGCCGAGCTCACGCCCGAACTGCTCGCCCAGCAGCAGCGCATCGCCGAGCAACTGGCCGCACGCCAGTAAGTACCGCGATCACACCCGCATAACCCGCCACGGCGCCCCATGGCGCGCGCCACACCACATGGACTCCGGATCATGAAGATCAACGCCTACCTCACCTTCGACGACCAGTGCGAGGCAGCCTTCCGCTTCTACCAGCAGTGCCTGGGCGGCACGCTGGAAGCGCTGAACCGCTTCGGCGACACGCCCGCGTGCGAACACGTGCCCGCCTCGCATCGCGACCGCATCATGCACGCACGCCTGGTCGTGGGCGACCAGGCATTGATGGGTTCGGACTCCGTGCCCGAACATCCGTACGAGCCGATCAAGGGGTTCTCGATCGCGCTCAACGTGGACTCCGTCGCCGAGGCCGAACGCGTGTTCAACGCGCTGTCCGAAGGCGGGCACGTGATCATGCCGCTGGACCAGACGTTCTGGGCCGCGCGCTTCGGCATGTTCGTCGACCGCTTCGGTGTGTCGTGGATGGTGAACTGCGACAAGGACGGCTGAGCGCAGCCGCGCGCCTTCCTGCTTCGCTTCCGCGACACCGGCAATCGCGCCCTCGATGAGGGCGACCCTTCGCAAAACTCCCTGCTGCACGGGGAACGGGCGTCTGCTGCCCGCAGAACCACCAGGCTCTCTCAATCAACCACTCACTCGATCAAAGGAACACATCATGGCCACCCAGATCTTCGTCAACCTGCCCTGCAAGGACCTGCCGCGCTCCAAGGCGTTCTTCGAATCGCTGGGCTACAGCTTCAATCCGGACTTCACCGACGACAACGCCGCCTCGATGGTCGTCACCGACGGCATCTACGTGATGCTGCTGACCGAGCCGTTCTTCGCCGGGTTCACCAAGAAGCCCGTCGCCGACGCGCACAAGACCACCGAGGCCATCGTCTGCCTGTCGCTGGACAGCCGCGAAGCAGTGGACGAGATCGTCGCCAAGGCGGTGGCCGGTGGCGCGAAGACGCCCAACGCACCGCAGGATCACGGCTTCATGTACGGGCACGGATTCGAGGACCTGGACGGCCACCTGTGGGAGTTCGTGCACATGAGCGGCATGCCGCCCAAGGCCGAGTAACCCGCAACGACAACGCCCGACAACGACTCCAGGAGAACACCCATGCGCTTCATGATGCTGATGATCCCCAAGGGCTACGAATCGGCCGACCCGGGCACGATGCCGCCGGCCGATCGCGTCGCCGCGATGATGAAATACAACGAAGCCCTGCAGAAGGCCGGCGTGCTGCTGGCGCTGGATGGCCTGCATCCGCCGTCGATGGGCGCGCGCGTCAGCTTCAGCGACGGCAAGCCCACGGTGACCGACGGCCCCTTCAGCGAGGCCAAGGAAGTGCTGGGCGGGTACTGGATGATCCAGGTGAAATCGCGCGAGGAAGCCATCGCGTGGGCCTCGCGTTGCCCGGCCAGCGACAACGAGGTGATCGAGGTACGCCAGGTGCAGGAGTTCGACGATTTCCCCGCCGACGTGCAGGAAGCCGCGGCCGGCTTCCAGGACATGCAGTCGCAGACCACGAAGAAGAACTGACGGAGCCCGCACGCATGTTCAAGATCATTGCCCTGGTCGTCGCGGCCGTCATCGCCCTGGTGCTGGTGGTCGCGGCGGTACGGCCCGACACCTTCCGCGTCGAGCGCAGCCTGGTGATCCAGGCCCCGCCGCAGCGCATCTACGACCAGATCCACGATTTCCATCGCTGGCAGGCGTGGTCGCCGTACGAGAAGCTCGATCCGGCGATGAAGCGCGAGATCGCCGGTGCGCCCAATGGAGTCGGCGCGGTATATGCCTGGGATGGCAACCGCAACGCCGGCGCCGGACGGATGGAAATCGTCGAGGCCGTGCCCGCCTCGCGCGTGCGCATCCGCCTGGATTTCGTGCGGCCGATGGAAAACACCAGCACGGCCGAACTCGACATCGTCCCCGAAGGGAACGCCAGCCGTGTGACCTGGGCGATGCACGGTCCGGCGCCGTATGTGACGCGGCTGTTCGGGCTCGTGTTCGACATGGACAAGATGATCGGCAAGGACCTCGAGGAAGGCCTGCGCAACCTCGAACGCATCGCCGAGACCGCCGATACGCCGGCGCACGGCTGAACGCGACGCTTCGCACTTGCACGCACGCAGGTGCGGTGGTCTGATCGGTCGCCATGACGGCGACCGACATCCACCGCACCATCGATGCTGTCTGGCGCATCGAATCCGCACGACTCATCGCTTCGCTGGTGCGCATGGTGCGCGACGTGGGGCTGGCCGAGGAACTGGCGCAGGACGCGCTGGTCGCCGCGCTCGAGAAATGGCCCGACTCCGGCGTGCCCGACCAGCCCGGCGCATGGCTCATGGCCACCGCCAAGCATCGCGCCATCGACCGGCTGCGCCGCAGCAAGCTGCAGCAGCGCAAGCACGAAGAGATCGCACGCGAACTGGAGGACGAGCAGGCACACGCCGGCGACGCGCACCTGGACGCGCTGGACGATCCGATCGGCGACGACCTGCTGCGCCTGGTGTTCACTGCCTGCCATCCGGTGCTGACGACGCACGCACAGGTCGCGCTGACGCTGCGCCTGCTGGGCGGGTTGAGCACGGACGAGATCGCGCGTGCTTTCCTGGTGCCCGAGCCAACCATCGCCCAGCGCATCGTGCGCGCCAAGCGCACGCTGGCCGAGAAGCAGGTGCCGTACGAAGTGCCGCGCGGCGCGGAGCTGGCCGAACGCCTGTCGTCGGTGCTGGCCGTGATCTACCTGATCTTCAACGAGGGCTACTCCGCCACCGCGGGCGACGACTGGATGCGTCCGGGCCTGTGCGACGACGCACTGCGGCTGGGCCGCATCCTGGCCGAGCTGATGCCGGACGAACCCGAAGTGCACGGACTGGTCGCGTTGATGGAAATCCAGGCTTCGCGAGCAGCGGCGCGCATCGGGCCCGATGGCGAACCGGTGCTCTTGCTGGAGCAGAACCGCGCCCGCTGGGACCAGTTGCTGATCCATCGCGGGCTGGCGGCGCTGGAACGCGCGGAGAAACTGGGCGCCGCGCGCCAGCCGCCGCGCGGGCCGTACACGCTGCAGGCCGCGATCGCCGCGTGCCATGCGCGTGCAGTCGTCGCAGAAGACACCGACTGGGCGGCCATCGTCGGCCTGTACGGCGCCCTCGCGCAGCTGACGCCCTCGCCCATCATCGAACTGAACCGGGCAGTCGCGCTGTCGATGCTGTTCGGACCCGCGGCGGGCCTGGCACTGGTGGATGCACTGACCGCCGAGCCCGCATTGAAGGGCTACCACCTGCTGCCCAGCGTGCGCGGCGACCTGCTGAAGAAGCTCGGCCGCTTCGATGAGGCGCGCGCGGAATTCGAGCGCGCCGCGGAGATGACCCGCAACGCGCGCGAACAGGTCCTTCTGCGCCAGCGCGCCGCGGAATGCGCGGCGGCCGGCTGAACAGGCTTACTCGGCCACCTTCGAAATGATGGGCTTGAAGCCGCCCCAGAACATGCGCTTGCCGTCGAACGGCAGCGTCTTGGGATCCATGCCGGCCAGCCGTGGATCCTTCATGACCTGCGCGTTGATCTTGTCGCGGTCACGACGCGACTTGTAGACGATCCACGCAAAGATCACCACCTCGTCCGGCTTCAGCTTCACCGCCTGCGGGAACGACGTCACCTTGCCGGGCTGCACGTCGTCGGCGACGCATTCGTGATACTCCAGCGCGCCGTATTCCAGCCATATCTTGCTGGCGGTGCGTGCGAGCTTCTTGTAGGCATCCAGGTTGTCCTGGGGCACGGGCAGGACGAAACCATCGACATAGAAAGCCATCGGTTCACTCCTTTGGTTTGCGCGGCACGAAGCCGCATGGTGGGGAATGGGACGTTAGCTGGGTGATAAGGACGGTAGTCCGCCGGTCGGCAACCACTTCGCGGCGAGACCATGGTGCGCGGACGCGGGGATCACGGCTTGCGTGTCGCCTCGACCTGGATCCGCAGCGTCACGTTCATGTCGAAACCGTATTCCTTGCCAGCGTCGATGCCGAACTCGTCGCGGCGGAACGTCGCCGAAGCATCGGCGCCGCACCAGTCGCGCTGGTTGAGCGGATGCGGCATGCACTTGAAGCGCTCGATGCGCAGTTCTACGGGCCGGGTCACGCCGTGCAGCGTCAACTCGCCGCGCGCCTTCGTCGGCGCACCGTTGCGGAATTCCACCAGCGTGCCGGCATACGTCGCCTGTGGGTACTTGGCGGCATCGAAGAGCTCTGCGCTACGCGCCTTTTCGTTCATCGCCTCCAGGCCGAAATCGATGCTGGCCACGTCGACCGTGACCTTCACGCTGCCGCTGCCCGCAGCCTTGTCCAGCGTGATCTCGCCGCGACTGTCGTTGAACTTGCCACGCCAGGTGGACAGGCCCATGTGGTCGGCCTCGAAGCTGGGGAAAGTGTGCGCCGGGTCGATCTCGTACACGGCGGGCGCGGCAGTGGCGGCCGTGGCCAGCGTGGCCAGGGCAAACGCCAGAACGGGGCGTGCGAAGGGACGGAAATGCGACATGGGAAGCTCCTCGTCTGCGGTGGCGACGGCGTCATTGCCGGGCCTTCACTCAGTCGACGAACCAGCCATGGCGAAATCGACATCCGGCGATCCTCACCGTGACGAGCGCCCCAGCTGTCATTCCCGCGAAGGCGGGAATCCAACCACGAGCGCATCAAGCCGTCCGTCAGAGTCGCCGGGAGTGCGTCACGGCTTCCGTCAGGGCTGCGCGTCGGTTCCATGGATCCCAGCCTTCGCTGGGATGACGGCATGAAGGGCTGCGAGACAGTCGGCCTGGATCCCGGCATTCGCCGGGATGACGATAGAAACGTGAAGGCTTGGATTTCCGCCTCACCGCGATGACAGCCCGTGAAGCCGTTGCTGTTGCTGTTGCCATTGCTGTTGCTGTTGCTGTAGCCATTGCTGTTGCCATTGCCATTGCCATTGCCATTGCTGTTGCTGTTGTCGTTGTCGTTGCTGTTGCTGTTGCTGTTGCCGTTCTCTTCTCGTTGCCGTGGTTGTTGCTGGTACTTTTGCCTTTGACCTGCGACTTAAAGCGAGCCGAGCACCGGAGCCAAAGAGGGGCGAAGAGTCGCCAACTGTTTGAGCGGAGCGTAGCGCAGCGAGTTTTGGCGACGCCCCGTCTTTGGCGAGGAGCGCAGGGGACCGCCGCGCAGCGGCGGCGAGTGTCAGGAGCGAACGGTTTTGGTTACTTTTGCCAAGACAAAAGTAACCCGCTCCTTCAGGAGCGGAAGCTGTTGCTTGTGATCCTGTCGTGGCTTTGCTGTTGCTTCAGAGCCGAAGCCGAAGCGTCGAGCGCAAGCGACCGTGGGGATAGGAACGGCGCCAGTCAACAACGGCAGCAGAAGCAATCGCAAAGCAAGTGCAAAGCTTCCGCTCGCAAGCGAGCGGGTTACTTTTGTTCCGGCAAAAGTAACCAAAACCATTTGCTCCTGACGCGATCCGCCGCTGCGCGGCGGTCCCCTGCGCTCCTCGCCAAAGAGGGTCGTCGCCAAAACTCGCTCCGCTCAAACAGTTGGCGACTCTTCGCCCCCTCTTTGACTCGGGTGCTCGGCTCGCTTTAAGTCGCAGGTCAAGAGCAAGAGCAAGGACAAGGGCAAAGCCAAAGGCAAGGGCAAAGGAAAGAGCAAGAGCTCAAGCAAGGGCAATCGCCAAGCCCAAACAGAACATCAGCAACAGTCACGGCGAACCGATCGCTATCGCCCCTTGCCCCTTCCATGCCGCATCGCCGCCGCGCGCGCCAGTTCCGCCCATGGCCGCATCGCCTCGGCAGATTCCTCGCCTGCTCCGGCACCGACCAGTAGCTGAGCGTGATCGGCTGATCCTGCCCCAGGTACACGTATGGCTGGCTTCCCGCCGCCTCGAAGTGCAACTGCGTTTCCGCATCGACCTTGAGGTAGAACGCCTCCTCCATGATCACGCCGACGATCACGCCGTCAACGTAGACGCCGTGTCCGCCGAACATGGGCCGCGTATCGACCCGGCCGAGCGGGTCGAGCAGATCGTGCAGATGGGCGATGAGTGCGTCAGTCATGGCAGACCTTTCGCGCGATCAGGAGTGCTCTACATCGGCATTTCGACGACACCGGCTGCACGGATCCGCCCATCCCCGGCTCCCCGCCGTGCACCACGCCCAGGACGAACGGAAAACACGCCAGAGGCCGGCAGTTCGCGTGCGACCTGGCACCCAGCCCCTGCCCCCGCAGCCCCACCCTTCCAACGTTCGATCCGAGCGTAGGCGCGACGCGCCGGATCGACGGATGGACGGGCATCGACACCCGCGCCATCCACGGAGCACTCCCTGCCCCGGCATCAGAACCGGTGCCAGAGCCTCACGTACCAGGACGCGCCGTTGAGGCCGAACTGCACGCTCTCGAACACGTGGCCGTTGTCCGTTTCGTCCGGGTTCTGCCGCGTCGGGAAGGTGTCGAACACGTTGGCGCCGCCTACGGTGAACTTGGTGTTCTCGGTGAAGGCGTAGGTCAGGCTGACGTCGGCCGACGCCTTGGCGGCGTAGTGCTGGTTGGGCACGCCAGCGGCGGTGCCTGAGAAGGTGCCCAGTTCCTGTTCGCCGAAGTAGATGCCCTTGACGTTGGCCTGCCACGGTCCGCGCTCGTAATCCACGCCAAGCACCGCCTTGCTGCGCGGCGCGCCGTTCTCGATGAACAGCTCGTCGCGTTCGGGCAGCAGCACGTCCTCGCGACCGACCAGTGCCGGTGGCGTGTTCACCTGGGTCACGTCGGTCTTGTTGTAGTTGGCGCCCAGGTACGTGCTCCAGTGCGCGTTGGCCCAGTCGAAGTCGTAGGTGACGGTGAGGTCCGCACCCTCGGTGCGCGTGTCCACCGCGTTGAAGAAGAAGCGCGCCAGGCCCACGTCCATCGCTTCCAGGATCGGCCCGATGGTCGGGTCGCTGGTGTCGAAGTCGCCGCTGAGCACGATGCGGTCGTCGATGTCGATGCGGTACAGGTCCAGCGTCACCGACACGTTGTCGCGCGGCGTCCAGGTCAGGCCGAGCGTCGCGCTCTGCGAGGTCTCTTCGGTCAGGTTAGGCACGCCGGCCAGGCGCGCGAGCTCGCTGTCGTTGGAGGCGATGACCACATCGACCGGCTCGCCGCTGATGAAGTCGGTGATGGTCGAGGAAAAGTACTTCTGCTGCAGCGACGGCGCGCGGAAACCGGTGCTGACCGAACCGCGCAGCAGCACCGTGTCGCTGGCGCGGAAGCCGGCCGCGATCTTGCCGTCGAGCGTGGTGCCGAAGTCGCTGTAATCCTCGTAGCGCGCGGCGAAGCCCATCATGAAGCGGTCGGTGAAGTCGACTTCCACGTCGACGTAGCCGGCCCAGCTGTCGCGCTCGGCGTCCGTGACATCGCCCGGCTGGAAGCCCGGGAAACCCTGGCTGCCCGGATTGCCGCCCTCGCCCGCGCCGTCGTAGTCCAGGTACGAGCCTTCCTCGCCCTGGCGGATGCGGTAGCGCTCCTCGCGCTGCTCCGCGCCGAAGGCGACGTTGAGGCCGCTCAGCACCGTGTCGAAGTAACGCGACACGTCGAAGTTGGTGGTGTTCTGCTGGAACGAGAATCCGCCCGCGTCGAAGCTGGCCGGGCTGATGCCTTCGCCGCCGTTGAGCAGGTCGAGGTTGGCCAGCGACGCATTGAGCGTATTGTTGATGGTGTAACGCAGCTCGTTGTAGCCGTAGGTGTGCGACAGGTCCCAATGCCACTGCGCCATGTCGCCGCGCACGCCGATGATGCCGTAGCGGTCCTGCAGATCGCCGTCGATGAAGGGCACGAATCCATCGGGGTACATCGCCTCGGAATTACGCGAGGGGATGTCCTCCGAGCCGATTCCCTCGCGCGCGAACGCGGCCGACGAGGCATCGCGGTCCTGCATGCCGGCGGTGAAGTACACCTCCGCCGATTCGCCGATCGGCGAGTCGCCGTTGATGTACACCGTGCGGTTCTCGACCTTGGAGTCGCCGATGATGCGCGGGCTGCCCTTGGGCTCGGAACGGTCGGAGCGGTCGCGGTCCTGCCATTCGCCGGTGATGGTGAACATGCCGCCGGTGGCGAGTTCGGCACCGCAGTACGCAGTGGCCAGCCAGTTCTCGCCGTCGCCGCGGGTGTATTCGCCGTAACCGGCCACGGCCTCGCAGCCCTTGCGGCGCTTGAGCGAGATGTTCATGACGCCGGCGATGGCGTCCGAGCCGTACTGCGCCGCCGCACCGTCGCGCAGCACTTCGACAGCATCGATGGCCATCACGGGGATCGAGTTGAGATCGGTGCCGGTGTTGCCGCGGTTGCGCGCACCGTAGATGTTGACCAGCGAGACCGTATGACGGCGCTTGCCGTTGACCAGCACCAGCGTCTGGTCCGATCCCAGGCCGCGCAATGCCGCGCCGTCGATCAGGTCGGCGCCGTCCGCGCCGGTCTGGCGGGTCGAGGTGAACGAGGGTGAGGCGTACTGCAGCGTCTGGGCGAGGTCGAACTGCGGCCCCTCCTGCGCGGCGTCGGCCATCGGCAGCACGTCCACCGGGGACATCGAGGCGGTATCGGACGACCGCTCCACGCGGCGCGAACCCAGCACGGACACCGTCTGCAACGTGGTCGCCCGGCCGGCCTGCTCGGCGCGTTCCTCGGCCGGGGTTTCCGGCTCGCCGGTGACCGGCGGTGCCGTCTGGGCCAGCGCGGCCTGGCTGGCCAGGAGGGTCCCGCCCAGCCAGAGCGCGGCGTGGACGGCACGGAACAGGCGGCTGCGGTGCTGGCTCATGGTCTCTCCCGGGGCGATGAGACCTCCAGACTAAAGCGTATTGTTAAGAATTTGGCAATTCACTTTGCCTAACTTGGCAAATGTGACGGGCGGTCCACAACAAGCGCCCACCCCGGGGCAGCGAGTGGGCCCCCGCTTGGAACCCCTGACGCAAGGGCGGGCGACCCACCGTCGCTCGGCCAGCGGCGTACCTTCGCCGCGGCGCTCGCCCCGACCAAAGTCAGGCGGCGAAGGGGCACCGCAGCGGCGACAATGCCGCTCCTTTCCGGCTTCTCCGCGCGAACGCATGACCTCCACCAGCAAGGCGCAACTGCAAATCCATTTCTGCGTGCTGTTGTGGGGCTTCACCGCGATCCTCGGCAAGCTGATCACCATGCCCGCATTGCCGCTGGTGTGGTGGCGCATGCTGCTGGTGGTCGCCGCGCTGGCGCTGGTGCCGCGCGTGTGGCGCGGACTGCGTGCGATGTCGCCGCGGCTGATGCTGGCCTACGCCGGCATTGGCGCGCTGGTCGCGCTGCACTGGCTCACCTTCTACGGCGCCATCAAGCTGTCCAACGCGTCGGTGGGCGCCACCTGCATGGCGCTGGGCACGGTGTTCGTGGCGATGATCGAACCGTGGCTCACCCGCACCCGCTTCTCCAAGCGCGAACTGGCGCTCGGCGTGATGGTGCTGCCCGGCGTGGTGCTGGTGGTCGGCGGCGTGCCGGCGGGCATGCGCCTGGGCATCCTGGTGGGCGCGGTGTCGGCGCTGCTGGTGGCGGTGTTCGGCTCGCTCAACAAGCGCCTGGTCGAGCACGGCGACCCGCTCACCGTGACCGCGCTGGAACTCGGCGCCGGTGTGCTGATGCTGACCCTGCTGGCGCCGCTGATGCCGCTGCTGTTCCCCGCCTTCGCCGGCCCGCTGCTGGTGCTGCCGGACGCGCACGACGGCGCGCTGCTGCTGGCGCTGTCGATGGCGTGCACGCTGCTGCCGTTCAGCCTGTCGCTGGTGGCGCTGCGCCACATGAGCGCGTTCGCGCAGCAATTGGCCGTGAACCTGGAGCCGGTGTACGCGATCGTGCTGGCCGCGCTGCTGCTGGGCGAGCAGCGCGAACTGACGCCGCTGTTCTACGTCGGCGTGGTCATCATCCTGGCGGCCGTGTTCATTCACCCGCTGCTGGGCAGGCCGCGCCCGCTGCAGCAGCCCGAGATGCTGGGAACGTCCGAGGCCAAGGGCGCGGCGGAATGAACCCGTCGCCAGCCTGCCGCCGGGTGCGGCAATAATGGGGCGATGACCCACGCCCGGTAACCGCATGTACCTGGAGCACTACGGCCTGAGCGAGCCACCGTTCTCGATCACGCCGGACCCGCGTTTCGTGTTCCTGAGCGAGCGCCATCGCGACGCGCTGGCGCACCTGCTGTTCGGCATCACCCAGGGCGGCGGCGGCGGGTTCGTGCAGCTGACGGGCGAAGTCGGTACCGGCAAGACGACGCTGTGCCGGCTGCTGCTGGAACAGGTACCCGAGAACGCGCGCGTGGCGCTGGTGCTCAACCCGCGGCTCACACCGGTCGAACTGCTGGAAACCGTTTGCGAGGAGCTGCACCTGGACCTCGACGGACGCCGCGGCAGCGCGAAGGCGCTGGTCGATGCGCTCAACGCGTACCTGCTCGATGCCTATGCGCAGGGCCTGCGCGTGGTGCTGGTGATCGACGAAGCGCAGAACCTGTCGGTGGAAGCGCTGGAACAGGTGCGGCTGCTGACCAACCTGGAAACGCCGACGCAGAAGCTGCTGCAGATCGTGCTGCTGGCGCAGCCGGAACTGCGGCGCATGCTGGCCCGCGAGGACATGCGCCAGCTTGCGCAGCGCATCACCGCGCGCTTCCATCTCACACCGCTGGACGCCGCCGAAACCGGTGAATACCTGCGCCACCGCTTCCGCATCGCGGGCGGCCAGCGGTTTCCGTTCGATGCGTCCGCGGTGCGCCGCATCCACCTGCATTCCGGTGGCGCGCCACGATTGATCAACGCAGTCGCTGAGCGCAGCCTGCTGGCCGGCTATGCGCACGACGTGGCGATGCTGGACGCGCGCTGGGTGGATCGCGCCGCAGCGGAGGTGCTTCCGTCGGCATCGCCGCGCCGACGTTCGCGTTGGGCCATCGTCCTGCCGGTGGCCGCGGCGCTGCTGGTCGGCATTGGAGCGGCAGGCTGGTGGTGGTGGACGCGCGCGCCGGTGGAGGCGCGGCCGGCGCCGGCTCCCGTCATCGCGCTGGCCAAGGTGCCGGCTGCCGCGAAGGAGCCGCCGGTTCCTTCCCCCGCGCCGAAGCCCACAACGTCGCTCGACGCGGAGACCTTTGCCGCTGCGCTGCGTGCCGCACCGGTGCAACCCGGCTCGACGGGTCCTGTGGTGGACTGGATCCGCGAGCGGTTGCAGCCGGGTTACTTGTCGGTTGTTGACGGGTCGGCCGTGTTCGATGAGCAGATGCAGGCGGCAGTGCGCCGGTTCCAGCGCGACCACGGCCTGCTCGACGACGGTCTGGTCGGCCCCGCCACGCTGATGGCGCTGGCGTCGCGCGACGACGCACCGCTGGCCGGTTCGGCACGCGAAGGCACGGAGTGAATCGATGTCGCTGATCCTCGATGCCCTGCGCAAGTCCGAAGCCGAGCGCCGCCGCGGCCAGGTGCCGGACCTGCACGCCGAGCTGCCGCCGCGCGCGCCTGCCACTGCGGGCACTTCACGCAGTTGGGTGTGGTGGATGGTCGGCTCGCTGCTTGTGCTGCTGATTGCGGGGGCGTTCGCGATGAGATGGTGGCAGCCCGGGCGGGTCGCGGCCCCCGTCACCGCGGCACCGGCCGAGGTGACACCGCCTCGAGCCATCGCACCGGCAATCACGAGTGAGCCAGTCACGCCGGCCGTGCAGCCCTTGGCCTCGCCTGAAGTGACGGCCGCAGCCCGCCCCGCCCCCAAGGTCGTTCAACCACCGTCGGCAGCGCCCGTCGCGCAGGTGGAAGCGCCACCGGCGAGCGAGCCGCAGCCGGCCAGCCGTCCGGCGCCTGCCGCGGTCGCACCGCCGGTTGCCGCGATGCCGGCCCCGGTATCCGCGGCCCCGGCTCCAACGGTCGATCCTGCACCTTCGCCCAGCCCACCAGTTTCCGGCACCACGCTGCGCCTGGCCGACCTGTCGCCTGCCGAACGCGAGCAGCTGCCGGCGCTGAAGATCAGCATGCACATGTGGGGCCCGACTCCGGCCCAGCGGTTCGCGATCATCGACGGCACCCGTGTAGGCCAGGGCGACCGGGTCGGCGAGGCCGTGGTCGAGGAGATCGTCGCCGACGGCGTGGTCCTGAGCTGGCACGGCCGGCGCCTCGCCCTGCCCCTGCGCTGAGCCGGACCGGTTGCACGGCTCCCGCGCTGGCGTGACCATCCGCGTGTCCGACCAACCCGGGGTACCGCCATGAACAGCAGCACCCAGCAAGACATCGGCAAGCTGATTCTTCGCATCGCGCTCGGCGTCCTGGTTTTCCTGCACGGCCTCACCAAGCTCGAAGGCGGCCTCGACGGCATCGTCAGCGTCGTCGAAGCCCAGGGCTTCCCCGGCTTCTTCGCCTACGGCGTGATCATCGGCGAGGTCATCGCGCCGCTGCTGGTCATCACCGGTTTCTTCGCCCGCATCGGCGGCGTGCTCATCGTCATCAACATGCTGTTCGCCCTGTACCTGGTGCACCAGGGCGACATCGGCCGCCTAAACGAAACCGGCGGCTGGGCCATCGAACTGCAGGTGATGTACCTGGCCACCGCAGCGGCGATCGCCCTGCTGGGTCCGGGGCGGTGGGCATTCAACCAGCGCTAGATTGTTGCCGCGCGCACGACCCGACGGCCGCTTGCGTGCCGCGTCCGGCTTGCGATGGACGTGACATTTCGCAGAGATGGATCCCCGCTTTCGCGGGGATGACGGCAATAGCAAAGAGCGATTCGCTGTTGCTGTTGCTGTGAACAGCCAGCCACATTCCTAGACCCGGCGGGCGTCGCACATGGATGTGCGGCGCTGAGCAAGGAGGCACGGATGCCGACTTGCGGGGCCCCGACTCCCTCTCCAGTCTTGGGACTGCTTCGTCGGGGAAGACCCTTTCTTTTGGTTACTTTTCTTTGGGTCAGCAAAGAAAAGTGACCCGGCCGGCTTTAGACGGACGGAAGCTTTGGATGTTGCTCTTCAAACGCAGCCGGCATGACGAGCTAAACGCAGCCGGCCGCTAAGCGATCAGCAGAGAAAGCGACACCAACCCCAAGCCTCACAAACGGCTCACCCGGAACTTCCTTCCCTTGATCTTCCCCTCCCGCAAGCGCGCGAGCGCCTGCGCCGCCTGACTGCGCACGACCGCGACGTACGAGCGCGTGGGGAACACATCGATCTTGCCCACCGCATCTGCCTTCAGACCCGCATCGCCGGTCAGCGCACCCAGGATGTCGCCCGGACGCAGCTTGTCGGTGCGTCCGGCGTCGATGCGGAGAGTGGTCATCGCGGCCGCTGGCACGTTGTTGGGCTTGCCGGTCAGCGGCGTCGCGCGATACCACGCCAGCGGTGCACCCTGGCGCTGTTCGATGGCCTCGACGCGGTTCTTCTCGCGCGGCGTGCACAGCGTGATGGCAAGACCTTCGCGGCCGGCGCGGCCCGTGCGGCCGATGCGGTGCACGTAGGTATCCGCGTCGCTGGGCACGTCGTGATTGACGACCAGCGCCAGTTCCTTCACGTCCAGGCCGCGCGCGGCGACGTCGCTGGCCACCAGCACGTTGCAGCTGCGGTTGGCGAAGCGCACCAGCACCTCGTCGCGGTCGCGCTGTTCCATGTCGCCGTGCAGCGCGAGCGCGGTGAAGCCGTAGTGCGCCAGCGAGCCTGCCACCTCGTCCACATCGCGGCGCATGTTGCAGAACACCACGCACGACTCGGGCCGCTCCTGCAGCAGCAGCGCGGCCAGCAGTTGCGTCTTCCTTGCCGGTTCGACTTCGTAGAAACGCTGCTCGATGGCCGCGTGGCGTTCGCCGGCTTCGACCGTCACTTCGACCGGATCGCGCAGCATCGCGCGACTGATCTCGCGCACGCCGTCCGGGAACGTCGCCGAGAACAGCAATCCCTGACGCGAGGCGGGCGTGGCCTTCACCAGTTCGCGGATGGGTTCCTCGAAGCCCATGTCGAGCATGCGGTCGGCTTCGTCGAACACCAGCGTGCGGACTGAGGACAGGTCCAACGCACGCTTGCGCAGCAGTTCCTGCAGGCGTCCGGGCGTGCCCACCACCACCTGCGGCGCGTGCTGCGCCAGCGAGTCCAGCTGCGGCGCGAGCGGCATGCCGCCGCACAGGATCGAAAGCTTCAGGTTGGGCATGGCGAACGCCAGCCGGCGCAGTTGCCTGCCGACCTGGTCGGCCAGCTCGCGCGTGGGGCACAGCACCAGCGCCTGTGTTGCGCCGGTGCCCGGATCCAGGCGATGCAGCAGCCCCAGGCCGAAGGCGGCGGTCTTGCCGCTGCCGGTGGGTGCCTGCGCGATCAGGTCGCGCCCGTCGAGGATCGCGGGAAGCGCCTGCGCCTGCACCGGCGTCATTTGCGCGTACCCCAACGATTGCACGCCCTGCAGCAGCGCGGACGTGAGCGGAAGGCGGTCGAAGGAGGCGGTCAGGGCGTCGGGGGATGCGGAGTTCATGCGCCATGATCGCAGGTCGGGCGTCGCGCTGCGCCGCATGCACCGGCCGATGGCCTATCCTGCGGCCCAACAAGCCGGCCGCGCGAGCCCCGCATGGATCCCCTGCCCGTCGCCACCGATCCGCTGTTCATCCACATCCGCATCGTGCTGGGCATCGTGCTGGGCCTGGCGCTCACGACGCTGCTGAAGGGACTGGCGAAGTTCGTCCAGCATCCGGGGCGCGACCGGGTCTATGGCGTGCACCTGGCCTGGGCACTCGCGATGCTCATCCTGCTGGTGCACTTCTGGTGGTGGGAGTTCGGGTTGGTGCGCGTTCACCCGTGGACGTTCACCTCGTACGCGTTCCTGATCCTGTACGTGATCGTGCTGTTCGTGCTGTGCACGGTGCTGTTTCCCGACGACCTGGCCGAATACGCGGGCTGGCGTGACTACTTCCAGTCCAGGCGGCCGTGGTTCTTCGGCATCATGGCGGCGCTGTACCTCATCGACTTCGTCGACACGCTGATCAAGGGACGGCCATATTTCCATCACTTCGGCATCGAATATCCGATCCGCAACGTGCTGCTGATCACGCTGTGCCTGATCGCCACACGCGTGCGCGCCGAAGGCTTCCACCGTGCCTTCGTGGCGTTCGCCATCGTGTACGAGCTGTCGTGGATCTACCGGCTGTACGACTACATGCAATGACGTCCGGAACCATGCCGTCCGAAACCGCCCCTGCCGCCTGGTTCGTGTACGTACTGGAGTGCCGCGACGGCAGCCTGTACACCGGCATCGCCACCGACGTGGCGCGTCGCTATGCGCAGCACGCGGCCGGCAAGGGCGCGCGCTACACGCGCTCGCATCCGCCGGTGCGGCTGCTGGCGCAGTTCCCGCACGCCGACCGCGCCGCCGCCAGCCGCGCCGAGCACGCCATCAAGCGCCTGCGTCCGGCACAGAAGCGGGCGTTGTGCGCAAGCGCGGGTCATTGCGTCGAGGCGGACGGCGCGTCACCCTGATCGCCCTTCTCCGCAGCGCGCGCCATGCAGCACATCGAATTCGAACTCGACCGCGACCACGTCGAACTCAACCAGCTGCTCAAGCTGGTCGGGCTGTGCGACAGCGGCGGCGCCGGCAAGGCCATCGTCGCCAGCGGTGCGGTATCCGTGGATGGCGAGGTCGAGCTGCGCAAGACCTGCAAGATCCGCGCAGGCCAGGTGGTGACGGTGGAGGACGTGGAGATCCGCGTCGTCGCGGCCGGCTAGATCAGCGACGACAGCAGCTTGTCGAGCAGTTCGTCGATGGGCATGGTCAACAGCACCACGGGCAGCAATGGCGCCGATGCCGCCAGCGCGAACTGGATCAGCACGAAGCGCTGCAGCGGCACCGTCGACATGCCGTTGACCGTGGCGTACACGCCGGTCAGGTCGGCCAGGGCGGAGGAGTCGCCTGCTTCCAGAATCGGTGCGGCGCCGCCGCGTGCGCGCCCCAGCCACTTGTTCTCGAACTGTTCCGCGCAATCCGTGCCCAGCGCGCCATAGGCGAGCAGGCTGGCGCGCTTGATCGCCGCCAGCCGCGGCGACAGCAACAGCAGCGGCGCGACCATGATCGCCACGCCCAGCACGATGTATCCCAGCAGCACGTAGCGCAGGCTGTGCAGGGTCGCCTGCAGGTACTCGACCTCCATCGCCAGGCTGCCGGTGACCAGCAGCGCGCCCATCAGCGGCAGCACGATGAACGACGCCTGCGCGAAGCCGAGGAACGACAGTCCGGCGCATCCGTCGGGATGCGCGGCGTGCAGGGCCAGGCGCACCCGTGCGAACTGCCACAGCAGGCAGATCCACAGCAGCTGCCGCCACAGCCACAGCAGCACGAGGAACCGGAACAGCGGCATGCCGACGAAGTTGAGCCAGAGCCCGGCGGCAGTGGACCCCTCGCCGTCGAAGCGCCAGCTGGTCACCTTGACGTACACGTCCAGCGGCGGTGCCGTGAAGGCGCTCGCCACCGCTATCGCGAACAGGAGCAGTTCCGGCCACACCGAATCGCGCCAGCGGCGGATGCCCTGCAGGCCCTGCATGAAGCGGTCATGGTCCTGCGGCTCGACCAGCTGGCCCAGGTGACGCTGCGCGCGCCACAGGCGCTCGTCGGCAAGCGGCGCGGCCAGGACGAGCAGCGGCATGCACAGCACGAAGCGGGCCCACACGGTGTAGTCGCGTAGCAGCGGCACCTGCACGCCGCCCACGAGCGTGCCATCGCGCGCGGCGAGCATGCCCACGGGTACCAGCACGATGATCAGCAAGGCCAGCGCGACCCATGGTGCCAGCGGCCGCTCCGTGCGTTCGAGCCGATCCGCACGCATGAGGCGGTACACCATGCCGCCGCGCATCAACGAATACCGTTCGTCGATCATCCGCCCGCTCCGTGGAATGCGCCGAACCTAGCACGACCGCGGTGGCGCGGCCGTCTCGGGTCACAGGTAGGCGGTGACGTCCGGTGCGCGGTCCTGGCGATCGCGCCGGCCGTCCTCGTAGATGACCGGCGCCGCGGCAAGCGTCTCCTCGCTCACGTCGTCCAGGCAGGCCACGTTGACCGCCCAGAAGTCGCCGCCCATCTCCTGCTCCAGGTAGCCATGCGAGAACGGATGCGCACCGCAGTACGTGCAGAAGTAGTGGTGCACGTGACCCGGTGGCCATGCCGAATCCTGCGGCAGGTACTCGCCCAGCTCCTCGCGGTCGGAGAGCACGCGCAGCGCGTCGAACGGCACCAGCGACTTCCGGTACCCCAGCTTCCAGCAGAAGCTGCAGTTGCATTTGCGGATGCCTTCGTCGAAGTCGATGTCGGCTTCGAAGCGGATCGCGCCGCAATGGCAACTGCCCTGGTAGGTGGTGCGCATCGTCGCCTCCGTGCCCGTCGTCGCGACAGGTCCGCGCGAGGCTAGCGCAGCGGGCGAAGGCTTCAGGTGAAAGCGCGCCTAGCTGTCGCTCTCGCGCTGGCGGGCACCCGACCGCGTGGACAGGTCCTGCGGTCCCTTCGGCGGCAGCAGCGCGGTGTCGCGGTCGAACTCCGACAGCGGACTTTCGGCCGGACAGGTCCCGTCGGGGAAACCGAAGTCGCTGCGCAGTTCCAGCCCGCACGCGTTGAGCGCGTCCACGTCGGTGTTGGGCTCCTTGCAGCGCTTGTCGAACGCGCGGACGAACGAATCGCGTCGGCTCACGAAATCCTCGCCGCACTTGCGCATCAGGCGCAGGCGGTCCAGGTCGTCCTGCGCCGGGTTCACGCCGTCCAGTCCGTACAGGTGCAGCTCCTCGTCGGTGAGCAGGCGCAGGCTGCGGTTGGGCACGGCCATCATCAGGTCGGCGACCGCCGTGGCCGCGCCGTTTCGCTCTAGGTACTCACGTACGCGCTCGTAGACCACGCGCAGTTCGGCGTTGAGTTCGGCGCGCGTGGTCGCGGTGGAGCTCATGCGGATGATGCGGTGGATGCCCACGCGCCCGGCGATGGTCCGTGTGTCGCCCGCGCTGAGGATGAACACGCACGCGCTGTGGCAGATCGCGCCTTCGCGCACCCAGATGGTCCAGCGCGATTCGGCGATGAAATCGCCCGCCTGGATCGCATCCTCGACCTGTCCACCGGCCGAGTCGATGTCGAGCACGCGCTTGGCGATCTGCAGTTCGTCGGCCACGCGGGTCACGCGCTCGACGAGCGAACCGAACTGCGCCGTGACCTTGCCCTTGTAACGCAGCCGGGCGACGCCGCCTTCCGCGCACGGCTCCAGCGCGGCGGTCACGCTCTTGCGGTCCAGCGCGGTCAGCGGCTCACCGTCGCCAAGCGAGGCGTAATCGAGTTCGCAACTGATCGACGCCGTGCCTTCGGTCAGTTCCAGCGACGACCAGTCCACGCGTCGCGGTTCGGCCTTCGACGGTTCCGGATCGCGAACCGCAGTGGCCTTGATTCGCGGCGGGGCTTCCGGTTTGGGCGTCACTTTCACCGGCGCGCTGCTGATGGCGCCGCCTTCCTGCGGGCTGTCGACTTCCTCCAACACCATGCCCTGGGTGACCGGTTCGGCCCGCTGGCACGCCGACAGGAGCACGCCCGACAAGAGCAGGCACAGCAGCAATGGAACCAGGCGCCAGGACATGCGTTGCAGGGCTCTCCAGTGGTACGGAAGGGAACGCTGGAACTGAATGCGCGCGGCAGCGCGATCCAGTCGAGGGATACAGCAGGGATGCGCCGCAGGATACGACGGTTGGGCTGACTCGCGGCCTAGCGTCACGATAACGCGCTCACCTGCGCTGGAGCAGCTTCGGCGGCGAAGATGCCGGAGAACAGCGACGTCGCCACGCCGAATCCCGGACAGGTCGTCTGCCCGGCCAGGTAGAGCTCATGAACAGGCGCTCGGTGCGGAAACTGCTGCGCGGGCGGCACTGTAGGCGACAGTCCGTACAGCGCGCCGCGACAGGTGCATGCGGCGCGCATGGGCCATCGGCGTGATGACGCGCCAGCCATAGCGGCATCAGCGACGGCCTGGATCGCCTGCGTCACACGCCAGTGCAATGGCGGTAGACGGGTGGACGGCCCAGCGTCGCTGGCGCGTCACGCGCTCAACGCGCCTGCGCCCCGTTCTGCTCGGCGATCCACGCCTGCACCCGCTCGCGCAGATAGCGCAGCGGCACCACGCCTTCGCCGAGCACGCGCTCATGGAACTCGCGCAGGTCGAAGCGCGGGCCAAGCGCGGCCTCGGCCTCGCGACGCAGCGCGAAGATCTCCAGGCCGCCGCTGTCGTACGCGGTCAGCTGGCCGGGCAGCGCGGCGACGCGATCGACCATGTCGGCGGCCACCTCCGGCGAGAAACGCCCGCTCTCGGCCATGAAGTCCACCGCCTGCTGGCGCGTCCACCCGTACACGTGGATGCCCGGATCGACCACCATGCCGCGCGCTGGCCACAGCCGCCGGCTGATCTGCGCGTATGGCGTGGTGTAGATCCCGGCCTCCTCGCTCAACGCTTCCGAATAGCGCGCCCACCCTTCCGCGTAGGCCGAGTTGAACGCCAGCGCCGCGAGCGGGTGCCGCTCGCCCACGCCGCGCGCGAGCGCCAGCTGCAGGTGGTGACCGGGCCAGGTTTCGTGCACCAGCGTGATCTCCGCGGCGCCGCGGCGGTCGGCATCGGGATGATCCAGATTGATGCGGTAGATGCCGGGCTTGCTGTTGTCGGGATCGGGTTCGTAATGCGAGCTCACACCAGTGCCGCGCTGCTCCGGCTTGAGCGGCTCGACCACGGCCGGCTGCGTGGGCAGCTTCGCGAAGTAAGGCGCACTGAGTTCACGCGCACGTTCCAGCAGGCCGCGCGAGAACTGCAGCTGCTCGTCCGCGGACGCGAACCGGTTGTCCTTCGCCTCGTCGACGCGCTTGACGATGGCCGGCAGTTCGCGCGTACCGAACATCTTCTGGCCAAGGTCCTGCACGCGGGCCACGTTGTCGGCCACGGTGCGCTGACCCAGGTCGTAGACCTCCTTCGGCGCGCGGTCCAGGGTCGTGTACGAGCGCAGCATCGCGCGATAGCAGGCTTCGCCGTCCGGCAGCGCCGACAATGCGATGGTGTCGCGCGCGGCTGGCTGGTATTCCGTCACCAGGAAATCGCGATAACGGCGCAACGCCGGCTGGATCTGCTGCGCAACCAGCGTTTCGAACTCCTTCGCGAACGCCTCGTCGTTTGCTTTCTGCGCCGGCGCGAAGAACGGCGACTTGCGCGGCTCGGCCGCGATCAGACTGTCGAGTTGCTTGACCACGCGCGCCACCACCGGCCTGGGCGCCGAATACCCGGCCTTGAGCCCTGCGCGCAGGTTGGCGATCTCGTTGTCCGCGTACGCCGGCAACATCCGCCAGCGCGCCAGCGCCTGCTTGCGTTCGTCCGCGGTGGCCACCAGCTGGCGCTCGGCCAGGTCGGTGAAGCCAGTCTGCCAACCGAACATGTGGTTGACGTTCCAGCCTTCGGCCTTGCACACGCGCATGCCGCGGCTGGATTCCAGCAACTCGCGCATGTGCGCGTAGGCCAGGCGCGCTTCGCGGTCCTTCAGCTGCGCGGCATCGATGGCCTGCAGGCGCGACCACAGCGCATCCTCGCGCGCATCGAGTCGTGCGTTGTCGGCCGCGGAGTTGCGCGGCAGATAGTCATGGCGCTTGAGCGGCAGGACGTCGTAGTACGCGGGCGTCGGATCGAACTCCAGCGTCAGCGCGACCATCTCGTCGGCCATCGCCATGACCTGCTTCGATGCGTCCGCCGCATCGGGCTTGTCCGCCGCAAGCGCACTGCCCATCGCCAGCGCCAGACACGCAACACTCCATCCGCCTGCCAACCGCACCATGCCGAGGCTCCTGCCGTGTGTAGGTCCGGGCGATGGTAGTGGCTTGCGTGGGGATTTGCCTGTGCCGGGAGGTGCGTCTTCGTCCGCGATCTTCGCCGGTCATGCTCATCCCTGCGCAGGCACTTCGCACCTGCCACGCATGCGAGATTGCGTGCGCCGACTCGGCGCTGCGATGCGGACGCGCTACGCGGCGAGCTTAGAAGGCGCCGAATCCCCGCTTTCGCGGGGATGACGATCAGGATCGGCAGGTTTCAAGCGACAGGCGAGCGTTGCTCGCCACTCGGGCGATGCCTACCGTCCGCCCATCCAGCCGCGCAGCCAATCGCCCAGTAGCGAGCCGGCGTCCACGTCGATGCGCTGCGGTGCGGCCACCGATGCGGTCGTTGCCAGCGCGCCCGGTGTCGGTTCGATGATGAAGACGTCGCCGTCGAAATCCACGATGTACAGGTTGTTCGCCGTGTCCACGCCGAAGCTGACCACGTTGTCGATGGTGCCCGCATTGGGCGCGAAATCCGTGCGGATGCGGAACTCCGACGACGGGAAGGTGGCGTTGGGCAGTAGGCGCGACGACGCGATGCTCCACACGTTCGGATTGACGAAGTCGGCGAACACGTACTCGCCGCGCAGCGACTCCAGCGGACCGCGGTATACGTGGCCACCGGTCACCGATTCGCCTTCGCGTGCGCCCGTGCCATGCCGGTATTCGGCCACCGGCGGCGTCAGGCCCGCAGTCGGGCCGCCGCGATACGGCTGCGTGCCTTCCATGATCGGCCAGCCGAAGTTGGCACCGCCGTCGCCGGGACGCACCAGGTCGATTTCCTCGACCGCGCCCTGCCCGACATCGCCGATGTACAGGTTGCCGGTGAGCGGATCGAAACTGTTGCGGAACGGATTGCGCAGTCCGTAGACCCACACTTCCGGCGCGCCGCCGCTGGTGGCAAACGGATTGCTCGCCGGGATGGCGTAATCGCGGTTGTTGTCGGCCGGGAACGCGTCGGTCGCCGGGTCGATGCGCAGGATCTTGCCCAGCAGCGTGCCCGTGTTCTGGCCGTTGTTGTCCGGGTCGCCGGTTCCGCCGCCATCACCTATGGCGATGTACAGCAGGCCGTCCGGACCGAACCCGATCCAGCCGCCGTTGTGGTTGCTGCGCGGATGCGGCACGCGAAGGATGACGTCGCTGCTGGCCGGATCGGCGATGTCGCGGTTCGCGGTCTGCGTCAGGTAACGGCGCACCTCGATGGTGCCGTCGGCCACGGTCAGGAACACGTAGAAGCGGCCGCTGGTCGCGAAGTCCGGCGCGGTGGCGAAGCCGAGCAGGCCGCGTTCGCCATCGGTCGATACCTGGCCGACGATGTCGAGGAAAGGCGTGGCCGCGATCGCGCCCGTCGCCGGGTTGAGGATGCGGATGCGGCCGGCACGTTCGACCACGAACACGCGGCCCGTGGTGTCGGGCACGGGCGCCAGGAACAGCGGGAAGTCCATGCCGGTGGCCACCCGGCGCACGCGCAATGGCGCGCCGGTGACGTCCGTGACCGTGACGGTGAGGTTCAACGCCGTCGTCTGGCTGCCGTCGCTGGCGGTGATGGTCACCAGGTAGATGTTGTCGGCGTTCGCATCGGCCGGCGTTTCGAAGTCCGGTGGCGAGAAGAACGACAGCGCACCGCTCGACGTGATGCGGAAGCGTGCCTGGTCGGCGCCGCCGCTCAGCGAGTACGTCACCGCGCTGCCATCGGGATCGGTCGCGACGGCGGTGTAGAACACGCCGGCGGTGGCTTCAGGCACCGTGGCCGACGTGGGCGAGGTGAAGACCGGCGGACGGTTGGTCGGCGCGCCCGGGATCGGATCGGGCGAGTCGTCATCGCCACCACCGCCCCCGCACGCCGCGAGCATGCCCGCGAAGGCGAGCACCAGCACCTGAACCAGACGTCGACCCGACTGCACCATGACCTCGCTCCTTGTCCTGCGCAGGCGGCCGGCGGCTCGCCTGCGGGCGGCGCACAGCGTGACAGACGCAACTGCGTCGGTGTGTGAAAAACCGCGCAGTTCACCGCCGTCCGTCCACCACGCACCCTCGTGCGTCGGTCAGACCTGCCAGAGGCGTCGCGCTTCTTCGGCGATCAGGTCGGGATATTCCTCCGGAAAGAACAATCGTGCGCCTTGGACGAAACGGATGCCGCGCGATCGCGCGAAGCTGCGCTCCAGGTGCTCGGCCCCCCGGCGGGTGAAGATGGTGTCACCGGTACCCCAGACGATGCGCGTGGGCGCCTTGCTGGCCCTCAGCTTTGGACCGATGCCTTCCAGCCAGTTGCGGTCCAGCGACATCGCGTAGGCATGCGTGCGCTCTGGATTGCGCACCAGCGGGCCGAGGTACACGTCGATGGCCTCGTCGCTGGGGTTGGAGGCATGCGTGAAGGTCTGTCCGCCGAGGCCGTCCTTCGAACGTGCCAGTGCCTTGTCCGCCAGCCACGGTGCCAGCCATTGCGCGACGAACTGCCCTTCGCGTGCGAGCTGGATCACGGGCGCCAACGCGGGCGGCGGGCATTCGATCTCGGAGTCGCAGTTGGTCAGCAGCAACGTGCGCACGCGGTGCGGATGCTTCGCCAGGAACAACTGCGCCGCCTGTCCGCCGCTGTCGTTGGCAATCAGGTCGACGCGGTCGACGGACAGCGCATCCAACAGTTCCGCCAGCATTTCGACCTGCGCATCCGGCGCGACGCTCTGGCCCGGGGCGACTTCCGTATAGCCCAGCCCGAGAAAGTCAGGCGCGATGCAGCGCCGGTACGGCGACAGCCGTGCCAGCGCTCCGCGCCACTGATAACCGTTGAGCGGGAACCCGTGCAGGAACAGCGCCGCATCACCCTTGCCGCGTTCCACGTAGGCGATGTGGCCGAAGCGCGTGCGCAGGAAGCGCCGCTCCTTCAGGAATGCGGCAGCGTCCGCGGCATCGCCGCTCGTCAGGCTGCTCCCTGCGAATGCCGATGCGAGGGTCGGCATCGCACCGAGGGCCAGCGCGCCCATGGTCACCTCGAGAAACTGCCTGCGTTGCATGTCCGTTCTCCTGCGGGAACCGTCCCGTGTGGCGTCGATGATTCGCCCGCGGCGGGTCCGGCTCAACGAGGCGCCAGGTCATGCGCCCATGACCTCGCAGGTCATGGAATCGACTCCCCCTGCTCCGTATGCTGCCCGCGTGGACAGACCCGACTCGATGACGACGGACAGACACGGCCGGTTGGGCGCCCTGCTGCGCGAGTGGCGTGCGGCCCGGCGGCTGAGTCAGCTCGATCTTGCGCTGGAGGCCGGCGTGTCGCCGCGTCATCTCAGCTGCGTGGAGACCGGCAAGTCGCAGCCCAGCCGCTACATGCTCGCACGCCTGGCCGATGCGCTGGACATGTCCCTGCGCGAACGCAACGCGATGCTGGTCGCTGCAGGCTACGCACCGCGCTACCCCGAGACCGCGCTCGCCACGCCTCAACTGGCACAGGTGCGGCGCGCCATCGAGTTCATCCTGGCGCAGCAGGAGCCTTACCCGGCCTTCGTGCTGAACCGGCATTGGGACGTGCTGATGGCCAACGACGCGGCGCTGCGCGTAAACACGTTCGTGATGCGCGGCCGCGCCAGCGCGCATCGCAACATGATCCGGCAGATCTTCGACCCCGCCGACCTGCGCGAGGCCGTGGACAACTGGGAGGAAGTGGCGGGCGATCTGATCCGCCACCTGCACGTCGAAGTGGCGGCCGCACCGTCGGACATGCAGGCGCGCGCATTGCTCGACGAAGTGCTGGCCTACCCCGGCGTTCCGGCTCGGTGGCGCCTGCGCGAGGTCGACGTCGCCCCGACACCGCTGCTGACCACGGTGCTGCGTCGTGACGAACACCGCCTGCGCTTCTTCTCGACCATCACCACGTTCGGCACGCCGCGCGACATCACGCTGGACGAGCTGCGCATCGAATGCTGCTTCCCGGTGGACGACGCCACCGGCGAACTGTGCCGCGCGCTCGCGCGCGGCGACACGCCCTGAGCGACCGGCTCAGTCGATGCGATAGACGCGCGCCTTGGGCGCGTCCTCATGCACCTGCAGGAACCAGCGCCCGGCCACACCGGGAACCACCACGATCTCGGGCGATTCCAGCGCCTTGGGCAGCTTCATGTAGCCCTTGAGCACCTTCCACTGCTGACCGTTCTCCAGCTCGAACACGGTGCCCGGCTCCCACTGGCTGATGGTGCCTTTCAGCCGGCTGTGGATCGGCTCGTCGTTGAAGCCGACCAGCGAGGAACGATCGTCACGACCGGCATCGCGCGATGGCTGGGGCGTCGCGTTACCTGTGGTCGTGGCCGATGCAACAGCCGGTGCCGCCGCCACGATTGGAGCCGCTACGGCTTCCTTCTCCTGCGCCTCGCGCAGCAACCGATTGAGCTGCTCCAGCTGCGCCGAAGTGAGACCGACGCTGCGCAACTGCTCCGGCGTAAGGCGCTGCTCAATGTTCACGTAGGCCTGCTGCGCGAAGGCAACCAGCGGCGACAACACCAGCGACAGCGCGATCGCGCAGAACAGCAACGGACGGTTCATCGGCACCACCTCATGACAGTCCGGTGACTTTGCTGCATTTTTGTTTCGGAGATGTGACACGGGTTGCTGTTGCTGTTGCTGTTGCTGTTGCTGTTGCTGTTGCTGTTGCTGTTGCTGTTCAACAGCCAAACACACATCTAGACCCGGAGGGCGTCGCACATGGATGTGCGGCGCATAGCAAGGAGGCACGGATGCCGACTTGCGGGGCGCCGACTCCTTCTCCGGTCGTAGGATTGCTTCGTCGGGGAAGACCCTTTCTTTGGGTTACTTTTCTTTGGGTCAGCAAAGAAAAGTGACCCGGCCGGCTTTAGACGGACGGAAGCTTTGGCTTTCCGCTTCTCAGCGACACTCGGTAAAGCGTGAAAAGTCCATGGATCCCCGCCTTCGCGGGAATGACGAGCAAGAGCAACGTCAGACGAGAGCAGAAGCAACGGCGAATGGATCCCGGCTTTCGCCGGGATGACGACCAAAAGGCAAAAGCCAGAAGCAAAGCGGGGGTGACAGCGGCAAACCAAAGGCGACGGCGGAGCAGAGGTAGAGGTAGAGGTAGAGCAAGAGCACGAGGACGAGGACGAGCCAGAGGCAACCAAAGACAGAGAAGGGCAAAGGCTAGCTACCACCGCCTCAGCGACCAGAACCCCACATCGCATCGAATCTCATACCCACCCCGTAGATACACATCCACCGCCCGCGCATTCTCGTGCGCCACATGCAGGAACGGCGTGCGGCCGCGACGCAGGTTGTCGTTGCCCAGCATCGCCAGCAACTGGCGCGCGTAACCCCGCCCCAGGAAGTCCGGATGCGTGCACACCGCACTGATTTCCTGCCATTGATCCATGCCCATGCGCTCGCCGATGATCGCGGCCAGCCGGCCTTCCTGGTAGATGCCGAAGTAGCGGCCCAGCCGCATCGTGTACGGGCGGAAGTAGTGCGGATAAACCAGCGCGGTCAGGGCCAGCACGTCCTCGCGATGCTCCTCGCCCAGTTCGATGACCTCGGGCCCGGGGACGACCTCGACTTCGCGCGGGCAGACCATCTGCGCCAGCATCGCCAGCTTCTTCAGTTCAAAGCCGTCGGGCACCTGCGGCACGGCGCCGATCAGCAGCGTGGTTTCGCCCGGCTCCAGCAGCGCCGGCAGCGCATCGCGTGCGTCCGCGCCGTCGCGCGGCACGCCGAGGAACGGCGCGATCTGTGCGGGATAGCGCGCGACATCGCCATGGACCCTGGCGATGTCGCGGTGCCGGCTCTGAAGGGACTCCCAGATCGGATTGTCGAGGACGTGACCACTCACCGCGACGCACTCCACATGGACAGGCCCCTAACCTGCCTCAAACCTGCACGGTCTTCCAGCGGCCGCGCGAGAACAGCCACAGCGTGAACAACCCGACCGCGGTCTCGGACACGAACACCGCCCAGAACACGCCCGAATGCTGCCAGCCCAGCGACAGCGCCAGCCAATACGACAGCGGGATCTGGATCAGCCAGAAGAACACGATGTTGATTTTGGTCGGCGTGACCGTGTCGCCGGCGCCGTTGAACGCCTGCACCGCCACCATCCACCATCCGTACACGAAGTACGAGTACGACAGGATGCGCAGCCATTCGCCGCCGACGGCGATCACCGCCGGATCGTTGGTGAAGATGGCGATGAGCCGGTCGTGGAACAGGAAGAACACCACCGACACGGCCAGCGTGAACGCCATGTTGTACCAGCCGATGCGCCACACCGACGCTTCGGCGCGCCCGGGCTGCTGCGCGCCCAGGTTCTGCCCGACCAGCGTTGCCGCCGCGTTGGACATGCCCCAGGCCGGCATCAGCGTGAACATCATGATGCGGATGGCGATGGTCGCACCGGCGACGGCTTCGCTGCCGATGCTGGCGAGGATGCGCATCAGGAAGATCCATGACGTCATCGCGACGATCATCTGGCCGATGCCGCCCAGCGACGTACGCACGATGCTGAGGACCAGCGCGCCGCGCCAGACCAGCTGCGAGATCGCCACGCCGATGTGCTTGCCGCCGCGGAACAAAATCCACAACTGCATCAGCACACCCGCGCCACGACCGATGTTGGTGGCGATCGCCGCGCCCTCCACGCCCATGGCCGGAATCGGGCCCAGGCCGAAGATGAGGATCGGGTCCAGCACGATGTTCAGGCCGTTGGCCACCCAAAGCACGCGCATCGCGCTGGCCGCATCGCCCGCGCCGCGGAAGATCGCGTTGATCACGAACAGCAGCATGATCACGGCGTTGCCACCCAGCATCCACTGCGTGTAGCGGTAGCCGTGCTCGATGCTCCAGGCATCGGCGCCCATCAACCGCAGCATGTCCTGCGCGAACACGATGCCCAGCACCGAGAAGGGCAGCGATGCCAGCAGCGCGATGAAGATGGCCTGCACCGCGGTGACCGCGGCCTCCTCGCGTTTCTGCTCGCCGATGCGCCGCGCGATGATCGCCGTCACCGCCATCGCCAGGCCCATCGCGATGGAGTACAGCAGGAACAGGTAGGTTTCGGTCAATCCCACCGTGGCGACGGCGGATGCGCCCAGCTTGCCGACGAAGAAGATGTCGACCACCGCGAAGGTGGACTCCAGCACCAGCTCCAGCACCATCGGCACGGCCAGCAGGAACACCGCCCGGCGCAGCGGGATTTTCGTGTAGTCCGCGCTGGTGCCTCGGAGGGCATCGCGCAGTTCGGACCAGAGGGAATGCGACGCGTCGGCCGAAGCGCCGGGCGTGTCATCGCGTTCGAGATTGCGTTCCTGCGGGGTGCTCATTCAAGGGTTTCCTGGGTCATGGCCTTGCGTGCCGTCCTGTATGCGACGAACGACACGCGCCGGAATCGACAATCTGCAGCAGTGTTCAACGCTCGGGCCAGTGCCATGCCGGCACGTCCAGCAGGCCCTGCCCGATCACGCCGGTCTGGCTGAACTGTTTCTCCAGTCGCAGCGTATTGCAGTCGGGTTCGGCTTCCAGCGCCGCGATCAGCCGCGACGCATGCGAAACCACCCACACCTGGCATCGCCGCGATGCGGTCGCGATGAGCCGCGCCAGCGCCGGCAGCAGGTCGGGATGCAGGCTGGTCTCCGGCTCGTTAAGCACCATCAGCTCCGGCGGGCGCGGCGTGTGCAGCGCCGCGATCCAGAGCAGGTAACGCAACGTCCCGTCGGACAGTTCGGCCGCTGAAAGCGGCCGCAGCAGGCCCTGCTGGTCGAACATCAGCAGGAAGCGTCCGTCATCGATCTGGATCGACACGCGCGCGCCGGGGAACGCATCGCTCACGGCCGCCTGCAGTGCCGGCGCATCGCCCGTCTCCACGATGGTCTGCCAGGCCGCGGCCAGATCGCGTCCGTCGTGGCTCAGCACCGGCGTGCGCGTGCCAAGCTGCGGCAGGCGCGCGGGCGCCTCGTGATCGGAACGGAAGTGGTCGTAGAAGCGCCAGCCGCGGATGCGCTCGCGCAGCACCAGCACCTCCGGTGCCGACTTCGGGTCGGCGACATGATCGAACAGGCTCTCGAACCCGCCCAGATGCTCGGCGGCAACGCGCCAGCCCCGTCCTTCGCGCACGCGCACCAAGGAGCCATGCCTGTCGACGAGCACGTTGCTACCGCGCAGGAATGGCCCGCTCCAGATGACCTCCCGCTTGATTTCCGGATCGCGCGCGAACACCGACGATGAAGGCGCTGGCAGGCCGAGGTCGATCGCATAGCCGAACTCGTCGCCCGCAAAGCCCAGTCGCAGCGATACGCGCTCCTGGCGGACGGTGCCTTCCACCGGCACTTCGCCCCGCTGCATGCGGGCGCTGATGCGTTCCGGGCCAGCCCAGAGCGTCGAGGCGAGCCCGCCCTCGCGTGCCAGTGCGGGAATGACTCCTCCGCGCGCGGTCTCGGCCAGCAGGCGCAGCGCGCGATACAGGTTCGACTTGCCACTGCCGTTGGCGCCGGTGACCAGGTTGAGCCCGGTCATCGGCACCACGAGCTCTCGCAGGGAGCGGTAATGGGCGACGGCCAGCGTGGTCAGCATGCGGTCCTTCCATGGAGGGGCTAGGCAATATTCGCCGACAGCGTCGCATGTCCTGCGACGCGGCCGCTGCCGGGCCTCTCCCGGATGCCGTCCTGGCACAAGCAGTGTCCGCAGGGAGCGGGCCGCGACCGTCGGGCTCAACGGACCTGCTTCATGCCGTTCACGAGAGAACGCGATAAGTCCGCGACACGCTTACCCCACCGGCAAACCACCCCACCAGCGCGCGAACGTCTGCCACCCCTCGCTGCGCGGCACGAACTGCATCAGCGCGAACTCGACCGCGAACATCACGGTCAGCACGACGAAGGCGCGTTGCCCGTGGCGGCCGCGGTCGCGCCAGATCAGCAGGCCGAGGATGAGGAACAGCAGGCCGAAGCTGATCAGTGGAATCATCGGGCCCACGCCCGGAACGGTGGCGAACAGCAGCCGCGCCAGCGCCGGATCGATCAGCGTCAGCGTCGTGCCGACCATGTAGCGGGCATGCAGTGCGGTGTCGCGCCGGTTCACGATGGCCAGCGACCACGACAGCAGGAAGATCGCCGAAGCCGCCAATCCCAGGAAGAGCACGAACGATTGGAAGCCGAAGCTTTCCGGCGTTGCATTCGCCATGCGGATGCGCGACAGCCACACGCAGGTCAGCACGAGCGCCGGCACCAGCGCATAGGACAGCTTGCCGACCTGCCGGTGCAGTGCGAGACGACGCGTGCGCACCAGCCATGGCTGCACGAACAGCATTCCGAACCACGCCAGCATCAGGCCGGCGTGCAGGTGCGTGACCGCATCCTTCTCGCCGATGTGGCTGACGTAGCCGGGCCAGAAGCCGGCGAACGCCAGCGCCAGCAGCGCCCAGATCCAGATCGTGCCGCCGGTGCCCCACAGGCCGGGGCGGCGCGTGGCAGTGTCGAAGGGAATGGCCATCGTATGTCCGTCGTCGAAGTCGCCGTGTTGATACGGCGGCTTCGAACGAAAGCGGACAAACCACAAGTCGTGCGTGGCACGTAAACGGAAACGGCCCGGAACTTGCCGGGCCGTTGGCACTGCAGGCGCGCGATGCTTACAGCATCGGCAGCTTCAGGCCCTGCTCTTTCGCGCACTGCCTGGCGATGTCGTAGCCCGCGTCCGCATGCCGCATGACGCCGGTGCCGGGATCGTTCCACAGCACGCGGGCGATACGCTGGTCGGCCGCTTCGCTGCCGTCGCAGACGATCACCACGCCCGAATGCTGCGAATAGCCCATGCCGACGCCGCCGCCGTGGTGCAGCGACACCCACGTCGCGCCACCGGCGACATTGAGCATGGCGTTGAGCAGCGGCCAGTCGGACACGGCATCGCTGCCGTCCTTCATCGCCTCGGTTTCGCGGTTGGGCGAGGCCACGCTGCCGCTGTCCAGGTGGTCGCGGCCGATCACCACCGGCGCCTTCAGTTCGCCGTTGCGCACCATCTCGTTGAAGGCCAGGCCCAGCTTGTGGCGCAGGCCCAGACCGACCCAGCAGATGCGCGCCGGCAGGCCCTGGAAGCTGATGCGTTCCTTCGCCATGTCGAGCCAACGATGCAGGTGCGCGTCGTCGGGGATCAGTTCCTTCACCTTGGCGTCGGTCTTGTATATGTCCTCGGGGTCGCCGCTCAGCGCGACCCAGCGGAACGGGCCGACGCCGCGGCAGAACAGCGGGCGCACGTACGCCGGTACGAAGCCCGGGAAGTCGAACGCGTTCTGGCAGCCTTCGTCCTTGGCCATCTGGCGGATGTTGTTGCCGTAGTCGAAGACGGGGATGCCCATGTCCTCGAAGGCGAGCATCGCTTCCACGTGCACGCGCATCGACTTCTTCGCCGCGTCGCGTACGCGACCCGGATCTTCGGTCTGCATGCGCTGCCACTGGCCCACCGTCCAGCCGATCGGCAGGTAGCCGTGCACCGGATCATGCGCGGAAGTCTGGTCGGTCACGGCATCCGGACGCACGCCGCGGCGCACGAGTTCCGGCAGGATCTCCGCTGCGTTGCCCAGCAGCGCTATCGACTTGGCTTCGCCGGCCTCGGTGTATTTGTCGATGCGCGCCAGCGCGTCGTCCAGGTCGGTCGCCTGCTCGTCGACGTAGCGCGTGCGCAGGCGCATGTCGATGCGGCTCTGCTGGCACTCGATGTTGAGCGAGCACGCGCCGGCCAGCGATGCGGCCAGCGGCTGCGCGCCGCCCATGCCGCCCAGGCCGGCGGTGAGGATCCACTTGCCCTTGAGGTCGCCGCCGTAGTGCTGGCGTCCCATCTCGACGAAGGTCTCGTACGTACCCTGCACGATGCCCTGGCTGCCGATGTAGATCCACGAGCCGGCCGTCATCTGGCCGTACATCATCAGGCCTTTCTTATCGAGCTCGTTGAAGTGTTCCCACGTCGCCCAGTGCGGCACCAGGTTGGAATTGGCCAGCAGCACGCGCGGTGCATCCGCGTGCGTGGGGAAGATGCCGACGGGCTTGCCCGACTGCACCAGAAGGGTTTCGCTGTCGTCCAGTTCGCGCAGCGACTTGAGGATCGCATCGAAGCTTTCCCAGTCGCGCGCGGCGCGGCCGATGCCGCCGTAGACGACCAGCTCGGCCGGGTTTTCCGCCACCTCGGGGTCGAGGTTGTTCTGGATCATCCGGTACGCGGCTTCGGTGAGCCACGACTTGCAGGTCTTTTCGCTTCCGCGCGGTGCGCGGATCACGCGGGAGGGGGCTTTGCGGGTGGACATCGGACGGCTCCGTCGGCTGGGGCGGCCGCAGGGGCGGCGCACGGGAACGTGGTCCGGAATTATCGCGCCGCCCTCCTCGTGCGATGAGCCCCGGATGCGGCACGCGGGGCATTCGCGCCGGGATTTGGCATCCCGGACGCAGGTTTGTATACGCTGTACACATGCCGCGCCGCCCTGCCACCGCTGACCGCATCCTGCGCGCCGCACGCGGGCTGTTCGAGCGCGAGGGCGCTGCCGGCGTCACCATGCGTCGCGTCGCCGCGCTGGCGGGCGTCACGCCGATGGCGATCTACCGTCACTTTCCGGGCCGCGAGGCGTTGCTCAAGCGGATCGGCGACGACAGCTTCGACGCGATCGCGCGGCACTGGGACGCTCGCGGTCGCGGCAGCGACGTGATGGAACGACTGATGGCGGTGCAGCGAATCTACCTGGACTACGCGCTGGCCCATCCGCATCTCTTCAACCAGGCGTTCTCCGCGCCGCGCACCGACGCGCGGAAGTTCCCCGAGGATTTCCGCGCACGGCGCTCCCCCACGCTCAACGTGGTGGCCGATGCGGTGGAGGACGCGATGCGCGCTGGTGCGCTGGCGCAGGACGACGTATGGGACGTGGCGATAACATTATGGGCCCACACGCACGGACTGATCGTGTTGTACCGCGCGGGGCGCTTCAATCTGGACGAGGCGGCGTTTCGCCGGCATTACGACGCATCAGTGCAGCGTCTGATCAACGGGCTGCGCGCGGCGTAGCGCCACGCGGCGGCTCAGCGCCGCGGTTCGATCAGCGGCGCCTTCACTTCGTTCGGCGGCGGAGGCGCGGGAATCGACTCGTTCTCCAGCCGATCGGCCTGCTGCTCCTTGCCCGCGCGCCACGCATCGTTAGCCGCTCGACGTGTTTCGTACTCCTGGCGGATGCGCGCCGACTCGGCCGGTGTCGCGGCGGCGGCGCGGCGGCGTTCGGTCTGCATGCGGTCGGCCTGCATCAGCTGGTCGTTGCGGCGCACCTGGTCGCGCAGCGTGTCGGCCTGCAGGCGACGGCTCGAACTGTCGAGCTGGCGGTTCAACGTATCCAGCGATTTGGCGTTGTTGTTCTGCGTGCCCACCGGCGACGAAGGCTGCGGGATCGGTGTTATCAACGTCGGCGCGCGCGACTGCGCAAATGCCGACGACGCCAGCAGCATGAGTGTCAGGGACGTCGCCCAGCGCATGCGGCTCAGGTTGTGCATCACCACCACCATCAGCGCACCGAAGGATCGATGCGACGCAGCGCATCGGCCAGGTCGACTTCACCTGTGCGGTCGAGTTCGTCGCGACTGTAGCTGCGCCCCGGTCCCTGGCAGTTCACCTTGCCGCTCTTCGGGTCACGCGTGCGGATGCGCGTGCCGGTCTGGGTCAGGCAGTCGGCGGCGCGCAGGTCCTGCTGTTGCTTCTGCACGGCCTGCGCGTCGTTGGCGACGGCGTCGGACGGCGCGGCTGCCTGCGGCTGGGCCGTGGGAACGCCTTGCGCGGACGCGGCGAACGCGACGGTGCCAAGTGCGACGGACAGGCCGGCGGCGACGAGGAAGCGGTGGCGGGTCATGCGATTCATGGCGGACACCAGGCGGGGACGGCGCGATTGCCGCAACCCGCACCATACGCCCGCGCCCTGTAACCGGCAGTGAGCGGCTGGGCGCATTCATTCGGTCGTCAGGCTTGTGGACAGGTGGCCTGCCGCCCGGCGCGGAACTCCGCCACCTGCGCCTCCGTCGCGGGCTTGGGGTCGACACCATCGTCGAACAGCACCCGCCACACGCCATCGCCGCCGCGGTCCCAGACCGAGTGGAACGCGCCGATGCGGTAGCGCTCCTTCGCGTTCGGGTCCAGGTCCTCAAACAGCGACGGCCCGCTCGACCAGGCGATGTCGCCGACGCCGCCGATGGTCGTGCGGGTGGGATACCAGGCGAGCTTGAACCGCTTGCCTTCGATGATGCCGGCCCAGCGCTTCGTGATCGCATCGCGCCCGCGGGTGGGCTCCGGCAGGCTGGCGCCGAACGCCGCGTCGCTTTCCAGGTGCGAGGCGAACGCCTTGGCGTCGTGGTCTGCGACCGACTGGGCGAAGCTGAGCTCGCGCGCCCAAACCTCGCATTCGGCCGCGGTCATCCGCGCCTGTTTCGGCGCTGGCGCCGGCTGGGCGGCGGCTCCCGTCATGGCGAAGACAAGCACGGGCAACAGCGCGATCGCACGAGGGTTCATGACGGCTCCGGGACAGGGACGGGAGCGGCCACTATTGGCAAGGCCGGGGGCGGGCACCAGCGACTAAAGTCACGCCGCAATACCGCCCCACTATGATCGGCCGATGCATTTCCTTCGCGCTGCGGCACTGGCCGCCTGCTTCGCCCTCGCCGCCTGTTCCACCACCCAAGGGATTTCGCCGCCGGCTGTGGCCGCACCCGCGATGCGGGCCGACGCGGTGGTGCTGGTCTCCATCGATGCCTTTCGCGCGGATTACCTGTCGGCCGAACGCACGCCCAATCTGGATCGCATCGCGCGGGAAGGCGCACGCGCGGCGTGGATGAATCCGTCCTACCCCTCGCTCACCTTCCCCAACCACTACACGCTGGTGACCGGCCTGCGGCCCGACCGGCATGGCGTGATCCACAACAAGATGGCCGACGAGGAGCTCGGCGAGTTCGCCGTCGCCGACCTGCAGGCGGTGACCGAAGCACGCTGGTGGGGCGGCGAGCCGATCTGGGTGACGGCCGAGAAGAACGGCCTGCGCAGTGCCAGCTGGTCCTGGCCCGGCAGCCTGGCGCGGATCGGCGGCATCCGTCCGGAACTGGTGAAATCGTTCGACCCGTCGGTGCCAGCCGAACGCCGCGTCGACGACGTACTGGCCTGGCTGGACGCGCCGCCGGCACAGCGGCCCCGCATCGTGACGATGTACTTCGAGCAGCTGGACCACGCGGGACACGACTACGGCCCGGATTCGCCGCAGGTCGGCGCCACGCTGGCGCGGCTGGATGCGGCCATCGGCCGGCTGTACGACGGACTGGCCGCGCGCGGGCTGCTGGATCGCGTGGACCTGGTCGTCGTATCCGACCACGGCATGGCGAAGGTCGGCCCGCGTCATGCGATCGGCGTGGAGGACATCGTGTCGCCCGCCGAAGCCACCGTGGTGTCCGACGGCCAGTCGATCGGCATCGTGCCCAACGCCGGCCACGAAGCGGCGGTCGCGAAGAAGCTGGTGGGCAAGCACGCCCAGTACGACTGCTGGCGACGTGAGCAGCTGCCCGAGCGCTGGCACTACGGACGCAATCCGCGTGTGCCTCCCATCGTCTGCCAGATGCACGAAGGCTGGGACGCGCTGTATCCGCAGAAGCTGGCGAAGCGTCCGCCGGATGCGATCCGCGGTTCGCACGGCTACGACCCGGCCCTGCCCTCGATGCGTGCGCTGTTCATCGCACGCGGGCCGTCGTTCGTGCCCGGTGCGCGCCTGCCCGCATTCGACAACGTCGACGTGTATCCGCTGCTGGCGCGATTGCTGGGTGTGCAGCCGGCGCCGAACGATGGCGACGTGACGCCGCTGTTGCCGGCGCTGCGTCCGGTGTCCGTGCCGTAGGAGCGCGCGTGATCGCGACGCGGCGCGGGGTCGCCAGCAGGCTGGCTCCTACGAAAGCCGCCGCACAGTGCTGATCAGCGCGCCTGGATCTGCCAGCTGACGGTCTGCGCCGGCGGTGTGCCCTGCTCCCACGGCCGCCGATATTCCAAGCGAAGCTGTGCGTTCCCGGGTTTCGCGATGCGGAAGCGCCACGTCTGAGTGCCGCCGCTGCCCACACCCGTGGCATCCACGCCCGACATCGCCGGCTCGCCAGCCTGCACCAGCACGCCGGCCGCCGCGGGTTCGTCCCACGCCCACGCAAAACCGGTGCTCACGTTGGCCGCCAGCCGGACGACCAGCACGTCGCCGACCTGGACCGGAACGACCGAGCTCGCATCGGCTGTCGTGAGCTCGCGCTCGCGCGTCCCGCTTGGCGCCGAAGCGCACGCCGAGAGCAGGATTGCCGCCACACATGCCAGCCACCGGTTCATCGAGCCGTCCTCGCGCCTGAACGAGGCGAGTATAGGCACCACGGGCGGCCTCACATTGATGTCCGAATCCGGCGAGTCGCGACCGAGGTCCGGTGCTAGCCTCACCGCATGTCCGCCGAACATCTCCATTCCGACGCACTGCCCCCGTGGCAGTTGTGCGAACAGGCCCGCAAGACCCGCGACGCACGCTTCGACGGGCTGTTCTTCGTCGCCGTGCCGAGCACTCGCATCTATTGCCGGCCGGTCTGTCCGGCCATGCCGGCGAAGAAGGTCCTGTACTACCGTCACGCCGCGGCGGCCGAGGCTGCAGGTTTCCGCCCATGCCTGCGCTGCCGTCCGGAGCTCTCGCCCGACGACGGCAGCTGGCGGCGCGGCGATGCGGCCGTGGCGCGCGCGCTCAAACTCATCGACGACGGCGTGCTGGCCGATCACCCGCTGACCGAGCTGGCGCAGCGCGTCGGCCTGGGCGAACGCCAGTTGCGGCGGTTGTTCGTGGATCGCATCGGCGTGGCACCGATCGGCGTGCACGGGACGCGGCGTCTGCTGTTCGCCAAGCAGTTGCTGACCGAAACCACGCTCCCCATCACCGAGGTCGCGCTGGCCTCGGGTTTCGGCAGTCTGCGGCGTTTCAACGACGCGTTCCGCACCGCGTACCGCATGGCCCCGCGCGATCTGCGCAAGCAGCGCGAAACGGCGCCGGACGGCGCACAGGCACTGACGCTGCGGCTGGGTTACCGCCCGCCGTACGACTTCGCGTCGATGCTCGACTTCCTGCGTGGGCGCGCGCTGCCGGGCGTCGAAGTGGTGGACGAACACAGCTACGCGCGCGTGATCGGCCCCATCGAAAACCCCGGCTGGCTGCGCGTGAGCGAATGGCCCGGCGGCGAACACGCGCTGCGCCTGGAACTGCACGGCGCACCGCCCGCGCGGCTGCTGGAAATCGTCCAGCGCCTGCGTCGCATGTTCGACCTCGACGCCGATCCGCATGCCGTCGCCGAAGCGCTGTCGGTGGATCCACGGCTGGCGCCCCTGGTAGCGCAGCGCCCCGGCCTGCGCCTGCCCAGCGGCTGGGACGGGTTCGAGATCGCAGTGCGCGCGATCATCGGCCAGCAGGTCAGCGTGGCGGCCGCGCGAACGCTGGCGTCGCGGCTGGCGCAACGCTTCGGGCAGAAGTTGCCGCAGCCGCTCGCGCCGGGCCTTGAGCATCTGTTTCCGACGCCGGAGGCCCTGGTCGATGCCGACCTGGTGTCGATCGGCCTGATCCGCGCGCGCGCCGAGACGGTGCGCAACGTGGCGCGGGCGCTGCTCGACGGCCGCGTGGATTTCCGCGCCGAACGCACGCTCGACGACTTCACCGCGCGCTGGGTGGCGCTGCCCGGCATCGGCCCGTGGACCGCGCAGTACATCGCGCTGCGTGCGCTCGGCCATCCCGACGCCTTCCCGGCCGAAGACCTGGTGCTGCAGAAGATGGTGCCGGCCGACGGGACCCGGCTTTCGGCCAAGGCGCTGGCGCAGCGCGCGCAGGCCTGGAGCCCGTGGCGCGGCTATGCCGTGATCCACCTGTGGCGCGACACCACGCCGCTGCCCGCGGCCACATCCGCGCCGAAGCCCGGCACACGCAAGCCGCGTCGCGCGGCCGCCTCACGGGAGGCGACCGCGTGATCCGTTACATGAGCATCGACAGTCCGGTCGGCGCGCTGCTGCTGGCCGGCAGTGACGCGGGCCTGCACCTGATCGAATTCGAGAATCCACGTCATCCGATGGCGCAGTGCGAACAGTGGCAGGCCGGCGAATGCGACGCCATCCGCGTGACGGCGCACCAGCTCCATGAGTATTTCGCCGGCAAGCGCCACGAGTTCGACCTGCCGCTGGCGCCGCGCGGCACGCCGTTCCAGATGGACGTCTGGCACACGCTGGCGTCGATTCCGTACGGCCGGACGATCACCTACGCGCAGCTCGCCAACCAGGTCGGCCGGCCTTCGGCGGTGCGCGCGGTGGGTGCCGCCAACGGCCGCAATCCGCTGCCCATCGTGTTGCCCTGTCATCGCGTGATCGGCAGCGACGGCAGCCTCACCGGGTTCGGCGGCGGCCTGCCGACCAAGGAATTCCTGCTGCGGATGGAAGGCGCCTTGCCGCGGGCGGCCGACCTGTTCGGCTAGCGCGCCTGCGGAGCTACTCCGCCATCAGCTTCGCCATCGCCGCGCGATAGCGCGCCGCGATCGAGGCGCGCTGCAGGTGCTGTCCGTCCTGAACCACCTGGCGGCCACCGACATGCACGTCGCGCACCAGGTTGCGATTGCCGCTGAAGATCCAGCGGTCTACCGCATCGTCCTGGGTTAGGCCAAACAGGGCGGGCGCATCGGTGTCCAGCACGACCGCGTCGGCGTATTCGCCCGGTGCGAACGTGCCGATCGCGTGGCCGCTGGAACGCCGCGCACTGCGTGCGACGTCGTGCAGCAGCGTTTCGCCGACGCTGGGCGACTGCGCTCGTACGGCGATGTTGCGATGGCGCGTGACCAGGCGCTGCCCGTATTCCAGCCAGCGCAGTTCTTCCACCGGCGACACCGAGATGTGCGAATCCGAGCCGACGCCCCACTGCCCGCCGGCGCCGATGAAGTCTCGCAGCGGGAACAGGCCGTCGCCGAGGTTGGCTTCGGTGGTCGGGCAGATCGCCACCGTCGCGCCGCTGGCGGCAATCCCGCGGACTTCGTCGGCGGTCAGGTGCGTGGCGTGCACCAGCGTCCAGCGCGCGTCGACCTGTGCGTTGTGCAACAGCCATTCGACCGGGCGCGCGTTGCGGATCGCCACGCAGTCCTGTACCTCGCCGATCTGCTCGGCGATGTGGATGTGCACCGGCATCGCCGGCGGCAGCGACTGCAGCACCTGCCGCATCGCGTCCGGCGGAACCGCGCGCAGGCTGTGCAGCGCGCAGCCCACGTGCAGACCGGGACCGACTTCCTCGCACAGCGTGTCCAGCAAGCGCAGGTAGGCCTCCACGTCGTGGCCAAAGCGCCGCTGGCGCTCGCCCAGTGCGCGGCCGTCGAACCCACCGGTCATGTACAGCACCGGCAGCAGCGTGAGGCGGATGCCCGCTTCCTGCGCCGCGGCGACCAGCGCGCGCGACATCGCCGCCGGATCGTCGTACGGGCGCCCATCCGGCGCGTGGTGCAGGTAATGGAACTCGCACACGGTGGTGTAGCCGGCTTCCAGCATCTCGGCGTAAAGCTGCGTGGCGACGGCCTGCAGCAACTCGGGCGTGAAGCGCGCGGCGAAGCGGTACATCGTCTCGCGCCACGTCCAGAAGGAGTCCTCGGGATGGGTCTGGCGTTCGGCCATGCCCGCCATCGCACGCTGGAACGCATGCGAGTGCAGGTTCGCGATGCCCGGCACGATCCAGCTGGCGCTGGCGGTGGGCTCGGCGGTCCTCAACGTGCCGATGCGTCCGTGGTCGTCGATATCGAATCCGGCATCGGCCCGCCAGCCGGCGGGAGTCCACAGCATTGCAGCATCGAGGGTCTTCATCGGCGCATTGTCTCCCGCAACGCCGATCATGGCGACGTGATCGCCATGTGCGACCCGGTGGCGGGACCGGCCTTCGGGCCCGCTAGAATCGGGCCATGACATCCAACGCGCATCCGGCCTGGGACGGACTGATCCTCGGCGCCAGCCTGGCCACCCTCGATGCCCCGCAGGGCTATGCGGAGATCCACGACGCGGCGCTGGCCTGGAAGGATGGAGTGCTCACCTTCGTCGGTGCCCGCGCCGACCTGCCTGTGGCGCCACAACGTCTGGCCCGCGAGGTCGTCGAGACCGGCGGCTGGATCACGCCCGGGCTGGTGGACTGCCACACGCACCTGGTGTTCGCGGGCGACCGCGCGCGCGAGTTCGAGGTGCGCCTGCAGGGTGCCAGCTACGAGGACATCGCGCGCGCCGGTGGCGGCATCCTCTCGACCGTGCGCGCCACTCGTGCGGCCGACGAAGGCGAACTGCTCCGCCAGGCGTTGCCGCGCGCGCATTCACTGATCGCCGACGGCGTCACGACGGTGGAGATCAAGTCCGGCTATGGCCTGGACTTCGACAACGAACGCAAGATGCTGCGCGTCGCGCGCCGGCTGGGGCAACTGGGCATCTCGGTGCAGACCACCTATCTTGCCGCGCACGCATTGCCGCCCGAATACGCCGGTCGGCCCGACGACTACATCGACGCGGTGATCGAGTGGCTGCCGCGCCTGCACGTGGAAGGCCTGGTCGACGCGGTGGATGCGTTCTGCGAGGGCATCGGCTTCACGCCCGGGCAGACCCGGCGCCTGTTCGAGGCGGCGCGCGCGCTCGACCTGCCCGTCAAGCTGCACGCGGACCAGCTCAGCGACCTGGGCGGCGGCGCGCTGGCCGCGGCCTACGATGGACTGTCCGCGGATCACGTCGAACACACCAGCGTCGAAAGCGTGAAAGCCATGGCCGAGCGCGGCACCGTCGCCGTGCTGTTGCCCGGCGCCTTCCATGTATTGCGCGAAACCAGGCTGCCGCCGCTGGACGCATTCCGCGAACACGGGGTGCCGATGGCCGTGGCCACGGACTGCAATCCCGGCACGTCGCCGCTGCAGTCGTTGCGCTACGCGATGCAACTGGCGTGCACGCACTTCCGCCTGACGCCGGAGGAAGCACTGCGTGGCGCGACCGTCAATGCCGCGCGCGCACTGGGCCTGCACGACCGCGGCGTGCTGCGCGTGGGCGCACGCGCGGACTTCGTGCAATGGAACATTCACCACCCGTCCGAGCTGTGTTACTGGCTCGGCGGCCGCCTCGCGCACTCGGTGCACGCGGGCGGCCATCGCGTCACCTGAGCATCCGAACGTCACGTTGCGATACGTCTTTTCACCAAGGGGAGAAAGCATGCGAGTTCCTTATGTCTCCAGCGCGCTGGCCATCGGAGTGGCGCTGTCGCTGGCCGCTGCACCCGCACTGGCCGCGAGCGAAGCCGCGCGGAAGCTTGCGCAGGACGCGATCATCGTCGACACGCACATCGACGCGCCCGGCGAGCTGCTCTCGCACTGGGACGACCTGGGCCTCGAAACGCCGGGCAAGGAATTCGACTACCCGCGCGCGCGGCAGGGCGGACTCGATGTCGCCTTCATGTCGATCTACACCTCGCCCGACGAGGATGCGGCCGGCACCGCGTGGCAGACCGCGCACACGCAGATCGACGCCGTCGAGGCGATGACCGCGCGCCATCCGGACAAGTTCGCACTGCTGCGCTCGCCGGGCGACGTGGAAAAACTGCGCAAGGGCGGCCGCGTGCTGCTGACGCTGGGCATGGAGAACGGCGCGCCGATCGGCGACGACCTCAAGCAGCTTGCGGCTTTCCAGCAGCGTGGGGTGCGCTACATCACCCTCGCCCACAGCGCGAACAACCGCATCAGCGATTCGTCGTATGCGGTGGAGAAGAAGTGGGGCGGACTGAGCCCGTTCGGCGAGCAGGTCGTGGCCGAGATGAACCGGCTGGGCATCATGGTCGACGTGTCGCACCTGTCGGACGATTCCGTACGCGACGTGCTGCGCATCACCGACGTGCCGGTGATCGCCAGCCATTCGGGCATGCGTCACTTCACGCCGGGGTTCGAGCGCAACATCAGCGACGAACTGGCCAAGGCCGTGGCCGCCGAAGGTGGCGTGGTGCAGCTGGTGTTCGGCGCCGGCTTCGTCAATCCGAAGGCGGCCGCGGACCTGCAGGCGTACTTCGATGCATCGGCGGCGTTCAAGCGCGAGAGCGTGGCGCTGGTCGCGGCCGGCAAGCCGCCGAAGTCGGAGGAAGCGTTCGAGAAGGCATGGAAGGACGCGCACCCGATGCCGGTCACCCACATCGATGCGGTGCTGGACCAGATCGACTACGCGGTGAAACTGATCGGTGCGGACCACGTCGGCATCGGCTCCGACTTCGACGGCGTCAGCGGCAACCTGCCGGTGGAGCTGCGCTCGGTCGCCGACTACCCGAACCTGGTCGAAGGCCTGCAGAAGCGCGGCCATTCCGATGCCGACATCCGCAAGATCCTGGGCGGCAACCTGCTGCGGGTGTGGTCGCAGGTGGAGAAGGCGGCGAAGCGCTGAGTATTGGGCCCCTCTCCCATGGGAGAGGGTCGGGGTGAGGGCCCCTCCCTAAACCCTCCCCTGCATGCAGGGGAGGGAGCAGAGCCCTACCGGCCACAAGACAAAAAACAAAAGCCCCGCCAAGGCGGGGCTCTTTGCTGGAACGCGCAAAGCGCTTATTCCTTGGTGGCGGCCTTCTTCACCGCGACCTTCTTGGCGGCCGGGGCTTTGGCCACGGTCTTGGTCGCCTTCTTCGCGACCGGCGCGGCGGCGGTGCCGGCGGCCTTGGTCACGGCGGACTTGCCGCGGGCATTGCCGTAGCTGGAGTTGTAGCGCTTGCCCTTGGCGGTCTTGCGGTCGCCCTTACCCATGGTGTGCTCCTGAAAAACTGTCAAATCCGCACCGGGGTGCGGGGGTTACGAGAATACGCGGTCGCATAGCGCGCGAGGTCGCGCAGTCTATCACGGGCCGCCTCCCAAACCTGCCTGGAACACAGCCCCCTTAGTAAGGGGGCGCCCGGCAGGGCGGGGATTGGGGGACAGAGCCGGGGCCCGGGATTTGCGAAGCAAATCCTGGGATTGATCCCAATGCGCAGCAGTGGGATCAATGCACGCAGGTCGCGTCGTGCACGTGTCCGTGGTTGAGGCGCAGGTTCGCCAGATGGCCCAGCCCGACCAGCGTGCCGCCGAAGGTCATGGCGATGGCGTGGGGGATCACGCTTTCGTGCAGCGGCCGGTACAGGACGCCGATCCACAGGACCAGCAGTCCGGGCAGGACCAGTGAAAGCGCCTGCAGGGCGTGGTGGCGCCGGTATCCCGAGAGCGTGCTGAACAGCCCGAGGCCGGTCGCGAAGATCACGAACGCCTCCTCGAATTCCGCGCCCAGCCAGCTCGCCACGCCCAGTGACGGCAGGATCGCGATCGCCAGCGGCAGCAGCGCGCAATGCACCGCACACAGCAGCGAGCCGAAGGCACCGATGCGGTCGAGCAGGCGGCGGGGGCGGTTGGGGGGCATGGACATGACTTTCGGGAGGGTGGCGGCACCCTCGTCGTTATAATATAACATTGCAGCAATTCCGCCGCCCACTTTAACCGAACCGATGTCAAAGCGCCTCATGCTCCGTCGCCTTCCCCTAGTCCTGGCCCTGGCGGCCGCCCTCCCCCTCGCGGCCCAGGCAGACGACCAGCAGACGTCCGCCCACGACAGCCACCAGCCCAAGGACCTCGCCGGCGTCGAGGTGAAGGCCACGCCGCTGGTCGGCACGGCCGAGGATCTCGTCCGCCCGGTCGAAGTTCTGGCCGGCCAGCGACTCGACGAGGCGAAGGCCAACTCGCTCGGCGAAACCGTCGGCAAGCTGCCGGGCGTGCAGTCGTCCTACTTCGGCCCCGGCGTCGGCCGCCCGATCATCCGCGGCTTCGACGGTGCGCGCGTGCAGGTGCTGAGCGACGGCCTGGGTTCCGGCGACGTCTCCACCGTCAGCGTCGACCACGCGGTCAGCATCGAGCCGTTCCTGGCCGACCAGATCGAAGTGCTGAAGGGCCCGGCGACCCTGCTCTACGGCAGCGGCGCCATCGGCGGTGCCGTCAACGTGGTGGACGGCCGCATTCCCGAGGCTGTGACCGAACAACCGCTGCAGGGCCGCGCCGAACTGCGCGGCAACACGGTCAACGACGAGAAGACCGGCATGTTCCGCCTGGACGGTACGTCGTCGTCGGGCAACTTCGTCTTCCACATCGACGGCCTGCACCGCGAGACCGGCGATTACGACATTCCCGGGTATCCCGAAAGCGATGCGCTGATGGCCGAAGAAGGCGAGACGCCCGACCCGGCGGAGAAAGGCACGCTGCCCAACAGCTTCGTGCGCACCGATGCCGGCGCGCTGGGCATGAGCTGGATCGGCGAGCGCGGCTTCCTTGGCGTGGGCGCCAGCCTGTTCGACACGCGCTACGGCGTGCCCGGTCACACCCACGCGCACGGTGAGGATCACGAACACGAGGGTGAGGAGCCCGAAGCCGAGGAAGGCGAGGAAGGCCCGGTCACCATCGCGATGGAACAGCACCGCTATGAAGTGCGCGGCGGGCTGGACGACCTGGGCGTGTTCAAGTCGCTGCGCGCGAAGGTCGCGCACACCGAATACACGCATACCGAGTACGAAGGCGAGGAAACGGGCACGATCTTCGACAACACCAGCACCGAAGCCCGCGTCGAACTGGTCCACCAGCCGCTGCTGGGCTGGGATGGCGCGGTCGGCGTGCAGTGGGGCCAGCGTGACTTCGAGGCGATCGGCGATGAGGCCTTCGTGCCGCCGTCCAAGGGCCGCGACGCCGGCGTGTTCTGGATCGGCGAGCGCACCTTCGGCCCGGTGAAGACGGAACTCGGCGCGCGTTTCGACCGCAACAAGATCGACGTCGACGACGCGGTGGCGATCGGTCCGGACCGCGACTTCGACACCACCAGCCTGTCGGCCGCGCTCAAGTGGGACCTCAACGAGGCCTTCCACCTGTCCTTTGGCCTCGATCGCGCACAGCGCGCGCCGACCGCCGAAGAGCTGTATTCCAACGGCCTGCACGTCGCGACCGCGAGCATCGAACTGGGCTCGCCCGACCTGGACCTGGAAACCGCCAATCGCGCCGAGCTGGGCCTGCACTGGCACGGCGGTCCCTTCAAGCTGGGCGCCTCGCTGTATCACGTGCAGTACGACGATTTCATCTACCTGGCCGACACCGGCGTGGAGGAACACGACGGCCCGGTGCGCGTGTGGACGCAGGACGATGCGAAGTTCAACGGCGCCGAGGCGGAGTTCGGCTGGAACTTCGCCGACAACGACAGCGGACGCTGGGACCTGCGCGTGTTCGGCGACGTCGTGCGCGGCAAACTCGACGGCAGTGGCACGCGCGAGCTGAGCTTCTCCGTTCCGCACGGCGACCACACGCACGACTACACCGTCGACCTGACCCGCGGCGGCAACCTGCCGCGCATCGCGCCGAGCCGCGTGGGCGGTGAAGTGCGTTGGGAACTGGGCCAGTGGCGTGCGTCGCTCGGCGCAGTGCGGTATGCGCGCCAGGACGACGTGGCCGAGTTCGAAAGCGAAACGCCGGGTTACACGCTGGTCGACGCGCACGTCGCCTGGCATGCCGACACCGCCGGTGGCAACGCGTGGGAGATCTTCCTGGACGGCAGCAACCTGCTCGACGAGGAAGCCCGCGCGCATACCTCGTTCCTGAAGGATCTGGCGCCCCTGCCCGGCCGCGGCGTGGCATTCGGCGTCCGCGCCTTCTTCTGACCTCCTTCCCCCCGATCGGCGCCGGCCCGTGCGGCCGGCGCTTTCTTTTTCCCCAAATAGGTGTATATACACCTTTATGCCGAACCACGACCTTCCTGCCAGCGTCTGCACCTGCTTTCGCGTGCGCAAGCTCGCGCGCCTGATGACACAGCGCTACGACCGCGAACTCGCCGCGGTGGACATCAACCTCAACCAGTACTCGATCCTGCGCCGCGCCTCGCGCACGCCACAGACCGTCGGCGCACTCGCACGGGAGATCGGAATGGATCGCACCACCCTCAGCCGCGACCTGAAGCCGTTGGTCGCGACCGGCTGGATCGAACTGCACAGCAGCGAGGACGACGCCCGGCAGCGCCTCATACACGTGACCGCGAACGGCAAGCGCCTGCTGGCGCGCGCGCAACCGTTGTGGCGCAAGGCGCAGGACCACATCGACGCGAGCCTCGGGCGCGCGCGTGTCGACGCGCTACATGCGCAGTTGGACCGCGCGATGGCGCAACTCGAATCCGGAGCCGAAGCATGAGCAGCGTCCAGCACCCGTCCACCCGCTACTGGCCGCTGGTGCTGGCGGCCACCGCGATGCTGATGATCACCATGGGCGTGCGCCAGTCGATGGGGCTGTTCGTCGCACCCATCGGCCACAGCACCGGCATGAGCGTGGCGCAGATCAGCTTCGCGCTGGCGGTCGGCCAGTTCGTGTGGGGTGCGGTGCAGCCGGTGTTCGGTGCGATTGCCGACCAGCGTGGTCCGGCACGCGTGCTGGTGGCCGGCGGCATCCTGCTGGCCGTCGGCCTGCTGATGGCGCCCGCCCTGCCCTCGTCGTGGGGACTGCTGTTGACGCTGGGCGTGCTGACCGCAGCCGGCGCCGGTGCAGGCAGTTTCTCGATCCTGATCGGCGCCACCGCGCAACACATGCCAGCCGGGAAGCGTTCGATGGCGGCCGGCGTCATCAACGCGGGCGGCTCGTTCGGACAGTTCGTGTTCGCGCCGCTGACCCAGGCGGTGATCAGCGCCGCAGGCTGGGCCGCCGCGATGTGGACGCTGGCAGTGTCCGCGCTGATGACCCTGCCGCTGGCCTGGCCGCTGCGGCGCAGGGAGGATGCGGCCACATCACACGCCTCTTCCGCAGCCGCTGCGGGCCTGACCCTGCGCGAACAGCTGCGCGTCGCGGTGCGCGACCGCAGCTACTGGATGCTGCATGTCGGCTTCTTTACCTGCGGTGTGCACATCGCCTTCCTGGTGACCCATCTGCCGGGCGAGATCGCGTTATGCGGCCTGCCGGCCAGCGTGTCGGCCGTGTCGCTGGCACTGATCGGGCTGTTCAACGTCGGTGGAAGCCTGGCCGCGGGCTGGCTGGGCCAGCGCTACCGCATGAAGTACCTGCTCGCGGCGATGTACGCCAGCCGCGCGGCGATGATCGCGATCTATCTGGTCTCGCCACCCACGCCGCTGACGTTCTTCATCTTCTCCGCAGGCCTGGGCCTGACGTGGCTGGCCACGGTGCCACCCACGGCGGGACTGGTCGGAAAGCTGTTCGGACCGCGCTATCTGGGCACCCTGTTCGGCCTGACATTGCTGTCGCACCAGCTGGGCGGCTTCTTCGGCGCGTGGATCGGCGGCGTGGTGCTGGAACGCTTTGGCGATTTCAGCTGGATGTGGTACGCCGACATGGTGCTGGCGCTCGCCGCAGCGGTGGCGAACCTGCCGATCCGCGAAGCCCGGCCGGCACTGAAGCCGGCCATGGCGTGATGGTCGCAACCGACACCGCGGTCAGTGAACCGCTCGCCAGAATGTCACCGGGCAATCACCCGGCAGTTCCGGGCAGGCTCGCCTTTGACCGAGGCGCCGATTCGGGAAGCGGATACCGGATGCTGCGATGGCACGGGTCGGACTCGCCCTTCGGCGGCCAGATCCGCACGCCTTGGGCGTCCACCAGTTCGTCGGCGTAACACAGGTCGGGCCGCACCATGAAACGCGGTTCGCCCTGCAGGTCGAAGACCGCACGCAGGGTCTTGCCGGACCGACCTTCAGCGTGGAGGTCGTAGGCGAGGATCAGGCCGCGGCGCAAGTCGACCTCGAGGACATGCCAGTAGGCGGCGACGAGTTGCCGCCCCTGCAGATCGAACAGCGCGGTGCTGTCCCTGCGGGCTTGGTCCGGGTCTTCCTTGCGTGCCAGGACGAACCGCCCCGACTCATCCAGCCGAAAGCCGGAAAATTCGCTGGGTTCGATCAGCACCTTGCCACTGCGGTCGAGCAGACCCTCGGGTGGTGCGCGATTGGTGTCGCCACGGTAGTACGCCCAATACTGCTCATTCGCCGGATAGAAGCGGAACAGATCCGCGCCGATGGCAGCGATGTCACCGTATTTCGGCGCGAGCAGTTCGCGCCCGGCCTTCAGATCGAACAAGCCGAACACGACATTGTGCCCGTCTTGGTCTAGGCGACCGACGGAGGCGAGGTCGGGAAACCGCCCCCCGTACCGCTGATCGAACAGTCCCGCCTCGTGCACCTTGTCGTAGGCGACGTCCTGCAAGTTGCCCGCGCGGTCGATCAGCCAGTATTCCTCCGCATTGGCCGGCACGACAAACGCCCCGCGAGTTCCGAAGGGCTGGCACTCGGCAAATTGCGCGGGAATGAGTTCCTTGCCGTCGCCGTCCAGATAGCCACACAGGTCGGACTCGTCGTCGTCGAACGCGATGCGCCCCGACGAGGGAAGCTTGACCCAGTCGTATCGCGGCTCCACCAACCATTTGCCGTTCGCGTCGATCAGTCCGCGGGCATGGTCGCCGTCTTTGACCAGAATGATGCCGTCCGCCTCGTCCAGGATCGTGTGGAACTCCGCCGGTCGCTCCGTCCGCTGCTCCAGGTCGATGAGCCATGGGCGGTCACGCTGGGCCATGATCCAGCGCGGGGAGTTGCCGTCGGACACCACGTAGCTGTACACCGCTCCGGTCACCTGATTCCCCTTCACGTCCAGCACGCCCATCCGGTCGCCGACGTAGTAGGCGAGCGCCGCGCCATTGCGGAACGGCTCGACCATATCGAAGCGCGGTGGCTGGATTTCCCTGGCGCCCGCGTCCAGCAGGCCCATCTTTTCGTCGCGCGAGAATGCGAACAGGCCGTTCTTCAATGGATAGAGCTGGTCGCCGATCACGGGCAGCCGCGTCTCGCCACCGGCGGTCACCAGGCTCCAGGTGCGCTCGCTACGGGCAAGCAGCAGGTCGCCTTCGCCGGTCGCGAACAGGCTGCGGTACTTGCTGTCGAATGCGCGCACCACCTTGCCGTGCGAGTCCAGTACGCCACAGACGCCCTGCAGGCACACGCCGAACACCTGCGGCGTTTGCGCACGCGTGACCCCGGTCGCCCGGGACGTCGCGAAAGGAAGGCAGAGCAGCAGCATCACGGCCGCCACAACTAGGATGAAGCCGAGCGCCCAGGACAGGCGCCGGCCGGCGAGAAGGTTCGTCATGAAATTCGGGCTCCGATCGAGGCGGACGGACGCGGCACGCAGGCGGCGCCGATGGATCAGGTCATCGAACGGGACGTGGAGCGCTCCACCACCAGCGATAGGCCGGCCGCGAGTTCGAGGATGCGATCGGTGTCCGCGCGGCGCACCACGATGGCGTACAGGTTTTCGTCGTACTGGTTGCCCCAGAGCAGCAACTCGTAGCCGGGGCCACGCGTGGCGAGATAGTCGTCCAGCCAGCGGAAGTAGTCGTCGGGGGAGAAATCCCGCGTGCCCGGTGGATGCGGATACTCGGGGAACGGCGGCTCAAACGTTTCCGCGATGAACTCGTGAAGCTCGTCGACCTTATCGCCTTCCGCGAGGAAATCCGTCAGCTGGAATTGCACGGCCACCTGCATCAGTTCGTCGTCGCTGGGCTCGTCCAGCCAGTCCAGGTTGGGGTCTTCCGCCGCGTTGCGGACATTCGCGGCGCGCTCGCGCACTTCGTCCGGTTCGAGGTCGCCACAGGTGAGCAGGTCGATCAGGGTTTCCAGTTGATCCATCGCCGGTCTTTTTCGTCTTGTGCAGGGAGTGGGAGGAGACCCGATTCGTACGCCGGCCGCGGCGTTACGACCAAGGCCGGGCTGGGACGCAGCCCCGAGGGGCGCGGCGGGCCGACTGCACATGATGGGGTTTGCGCCCATCGCCGGGTATCGGAAAGGTCCTACATGGACCCGTTCCGGCACTCACAAGGCGCAAGGTCTTTCGGCCACTTGATGAGCCGCGACGATGCGGCCTCATGGCCTCACGATCTGGCGGTCTTCTCCGCCGTCGCGCATTGCGCGCATAGGCCGTGCACTTCCAGCGTTTGGGCCTGCGGGGTGAAGCCCAGCTCGCGAGCGCGACGGTCGAGCGTCTCCACGATCGCTTCGTCTTCCAGCTCGGTCGCGGACTGGCAGCGATCGCAGATGAGGAACGGCACGGCGTGCTGCGCCGCGCCGGGATGATGGCAGCCCACGAAGGCGTTGATCGACGCGAGCTTGTGGATGAAGCCGTGTTCCAGCAGAAAGTCGAGCGCGCGATACACCGTCGGTGGCGCCGCGGCATCGTGCGTGGCCTTCATCTGGTCGAGCAGCTCGTACGCCTTCACGGGGCGTCCTGCGTCGGCGATCAGCCGCAGCGCGTGCGCACGGATCGGCGTGAGCCGCAGGCCACGCTGTTCGCACGCGCGCTCCACCTCCTGCACGAAGGCGTCGCCATCGTGGACGTGGTGCGAGGGGTCGGTGCAGGCGTGGTCTTGGCTCATCGCGGATTTCCCGTGGCCGGGTTACCCCGATTTAGGCCCCAGCCGGCAGTTTTGCAAGGGCGGCGTCGATGCGGGCCAGCGCTTCGGCCTGCCCGGCCAGGTAGACCGTGTGCGAGATGTCCGGGCTGACCTGGGTGCCGGTGATGGCCACGCGCATAGGCTGCGCCACCTTGCCCATGCCGACGCCCAGCGCCTCCGCCGTGGCGTGCAGCGCCTGCGACACCGAATCCGCGCTCCACTCCGGCAGTTGCGCCAGGCGCTCGCGCGCATCCGTGAGCGGCGCACGTGCAGCCGCAGTCAGGTGCTTGGCGACCGCCGCATCGTCGTACTGCGTCAGCGGGTGGAACCACACCGCCGAACGCTCGGCCATTTCCTTCAGCGTCTGCACGCGGTCGCGCAGTGCGACGACGATGTCCGCCGGTTTCGGGCCCTGCGACAGGTCGTAGCCCTGCGCCTGCAGATGCCATTCCAGGTGCTCGGCCACTTCGGCCGGATCGTCGCCCTTGAGGTACTGCTGGTTCAACCAGCCGAGCTTGGCCGGATCCAGGCGCGAAGCCTTGGCGTTCACGTCCTTCAGGTCGAACAGCTGCGTCATTTCGGCGATGGAGAAGATCTCCTGGTCGCCATGCGACCAGCCCAGGCGCACCAGATAATTCAGCAGGGCGTGCGGCAGGTAGCCCATGTCGCGGTACTGCATGACGTCGGCCGCGCCGGTGCGCTTGGAGAGCTTGGCGCCCTCGGGATCGAGGATCATCGGAAGGTGCGCGAAATGCGGTACCTGCGCGCCCAGCGCGCGATAGATGTTGATCTGGCGCGGCGTGTTGTTGACGTGGTCGTCGCCACGCACCACGTCGGTGATGCCCATGTCCAGGTCGTCGACGACCACGGCGAAGTTGTAGGTGGGATAGCCGTCGGAACGGAAGATCACCAGGTCGTCGAGTTCGCTGTTGGCGATCTCGATGCGCCCCTTCACCTTGTCCTCCCACGCCACCACGCCGTCGAGCGGGTTCTTGAAGCGGATGACGCGGTTCGGATCGTCGCGGTACGCCTCGTTGCGATCGCGATAAGCGCCGTTGTAGCGCGGCTTCTCGCCGGCGGCCATCGCCTTCTCGCGCATGGCTTCCAGCTCGTCCTTGGTCTCGTAGGCGTAGTACGCGGTACCCGCGGCGACCATCTGCTCGGCGACGGCGCGGTAGCGCTCCAGACGATGGGTCTGGTAGATCGGGCCTTCGTCGTAATCCAGGCCCAGCCATTCCATCGCCTGCAGGATCGCGTCGATGGCCGCCTGCGTGCTGCGCTCGCGGTCGGTGTCCTCGATGCGCAGGATGAACTGCCCGCCGCGACGACGCGCCTCCAGCCAGCAATACAGCGCGGTGCGCGCGCCGCCGATGTGCAGGTAGCCGGTGGGACTGGGGGCGAAGCGGGTGCGGCAGGTCATTGGAAGGCGGCTGGCAGGTGAAAGGCGGGATTTTACCGGGTTGGCAGGGTGAGCACCCGCGTCCCTGCTCTTCCTCCCCCCTTTTGGAAAAGGGGGATCGAGGGGGATTACACCCCGGCGCAGGAGCGAATCCTCCCCAGCCCTCCTTTTCCAAAGAGGGAGAACAGTTCCATGAAGGAGCGAGGAAAGCCCCTCAAGGGAGAGAGCACAGCGGACCCCGGAGGAGAAAGGCGAAGAGGCGCCCTACAATCCCGCCATGACCACGCTCTTCATCTCCGACCTCCACCTCGACGCCGAACGGCCGCAGATCACCGAGCTGTTCGGCCAGTTCGTCCGCTCCGAGGCCCGTCGCAGCGACGCGCTGTACATCCTGGGCGACCTGTTCGAGGCCTGGGTTGGCGACGACGACCCGTCCGAGGCCGGCGAATACGTCGCGCGCGAGTTGAGCGCGCTGCAGACCAGCGGCGTGCCCGTGTATTTCATCCGCGGCAATCGCGATTTCCTGCTGGGCCAGGAATTCGCCAACCGGGCGCGCATGACCATCCTGCCCGATCCGGCGGTGGTGATGCTCTACGGGACGCCCACGCTGATCATGCACGGCGACCTGCTGTGCACTGACGATGTGGCGTATCAGCAGTTCCGCGCACAGACGCGCGATCCGAGGTGGCAGGCGCAGTTCCTCTCGCAACCGCTGCAGGCGCGCACCGCGTTCGCGCAACAGGCGCGCGCCGCCAGCAAGGCGCACCAGAGCGGCCTGAAACAGCAGGGCATGATGGAATCCATCACCGATGTCTCGCCGGCGACGGTCGAAGGCACCTTCAGCCGCTACGGCCTGGATCGCATCATCCATGGACACACCCATCGCCCCGCGGTGCACGAACTCGACGTCGACGGACGCACCCGGGAACGCATCGTGCTGGGCGACTGGTACGACCAGGGCTCGGTGCTGCGCGTAGACGCGGACGGGTTCGAACTGCGGGCGCTGGCGCCATGATCCGGCGGGCGGGCGCATTCGTGCTTGTGGCGCTGGCGCTGGGCGGCTGCACAACCCGCCCGCCTGTCGCCGCGCAGCCGGCCCGAACGGAATTCCCGCTGCACGCGGCCGAGCAGACCGACGATTTCGACAATGCGCGCGTGATCGGCAGCGGCCCCTACCGCTACCGCTTCGTGCTGCGCGACACCAGGACCGGCGCGCGCGCGGAGAATCGTCCCTACGCCTTGTCCAACACCGTGGTCGACTTGCCCTTCGTCACCGATGCCAAGGACGTGTACCAGGGTGTCACCGACGCAGAAGGACGTACCGACGTGTTCGCACTCGACGCGGCTGCACCGACCGGCTGGTTCCTGCGCGAGCGCGTCGGCGAAGGCCCGTTCGGCGAACAGTTCCGCGTGGTCGACGAATACACTGGCGAGCCGGTGCAGAACCACCCCTACGCGATCGTGTTCTGCACACAACCACCGCACCGCCATGAAAGCCTCACTGACGCGGACGGCTACACCGCCTACGCGGCGGCCCCGAACGTGGTGGACCTGGTGCTGCTCCACGACGACGGCGACGCTGACGCCGGCTGCGGAGACGGCGATCGCAGCGCTGGAACGCCCTAACCGGCCAGGCGCTCCAGCGCCGCCAGTTCGTCCTCGCCAAAGCCTGCCGCGCTGCGTGCCTCGTGGTTGAACGGGCCGTACAGGACGGCGCGCGCGTACTCGGCCAGCAACTCGCGGAAACGCGGCAGCGGGTCGACGCCTTCGCGTTCGCAGTACCAGCGGAACCAGCGCGAACCCGCGGCGACGTGCGCCACTTCCTCGCGCAGGATCACCTCCAGGATGTCCGCGGTGGCCTCATCGCCCAGCGAGCGCAGCTTCACGATCATTCCGGGCGTGACATCCAGCCCGCGCGCCTCCAGCACGCGCGGCACCAGCGCCATGCGTGCCAGGCCGTCGTGGGCGGTCTTTTCGGCCATTTCCCACAGGCCGTTGTGCGCGTCGAAGTCGCCGTAGTCGTGGCCGTGCTCGCGCAGCCTTTCGCGCAGCATCACGAAATGGCGCGCTTCGTCGTGCGCGACGTTGACCCAGTCGACGTAGAACTCGCGCGGCAATCCGCGGAAGCGGTAGGCGGCATCCCACGCCAGGTCGATCGCGTTGAACTCGATGTGCGCGATGGCATGGATGAAGGCCGCACGCCCTTCGACGCTGCCGAAGCCGCGTCGCGGCAGATCGCGCGGATGCACCAGCAACGGGCGCTCCGGGCGACCCGGCATGCGGATGGGAACAGGCCCCGGCGCGTCGTCGGTGATCGACAGGTCGCCTCGCGCGAAGGCCTCCGCCGCAGCAAAGGTCGCTGTCACTTTCGCTTCGGGTGAAGCGGCGTCCAGGCACGCGCGCGCGGCGTCGAAAAGCGAGCCCGGCATGGCGTTCAGTGGGTTTCGCGATCCGCCGGCGAACAGCCCCATCCGTCCGCGAAACCGCCGTGCGTTTCGGCCAGTTCGCCCAGTTCGCGCTCGAGTGCGGTGATGGCCGAATGCGACGGCGCCATGATGCGCACGACGCACACTTCCCACACGTCGTCCTCGTCGACTTCCGGTTCATCGACCGAAACGAATGGGCGTTCCGCGGCCGCCGAGGCGAACGCAGTGGCGGCCGCCTCGTCCGGGAACACATGGAAGAACTCGACGGGCCGCTCCAGCGACAGGTCGTCGCCATCGTCGAGCATGCGCTTGAGCACTTCCCCGTTCTCGTCGTCCGGGATCATCGCGCGCTGCAGTTCGCGCATGTCACGCCCTCCGCGTCTTCTTCGCCTCGTCCGAGCGCAACTGCTGGATGCGCTCGAAGTAACCGGGCTCGATGCCGGTGACGTACTCGCCGTTGAAGCACGACGAATCGAAATGGTCGATGCGGTGCTTCGGGCCGGACACGGCCTCCTCCAGATCGGCGAGATCCTGGTAGATCAGCCAGTCGCAGCCGAGCAGCTTCTGCACTTCCTCGTCGGTGCGGCCGTGCGCGACCAGTTCCTCGGCCGACGGCATGTCGATGCCGTACACGTTGGGGAAGCGCACCGCAGGCGCGGCGGAAGCCAGGTACACCTTGCGAGCACCCGCATCGCGGGCCATCTGCACGATCTGCTTGGACGTGGTGCCGCGCACGATGGAGTCGTCGACCAGCAGCACCACGCGGTTGCGGAATTCCAGCGGGATCGGGTTGAGTTTGCGACGCACCGACTTCGCGCGCTCGCCCTGCCCCGGCATGATGAAGGTGCGGCCGACGTAGCGGTTCTTGATGAAGCCCTCGCGGTACTTCACGCCGAGCACGTTGGAGATTTCCAGCGCGGCGTCGCGCGACGTGTCGGGAATCGGGATGACGGTGTCGATGTCATGGTCAGGACGCAGGCGCAGGATCTTCTCGCCCAGCTTCTGGCCCATGCGCATGCGCGCCTTGTGCACCGACACCTCGTCCATCATCGAGTCCGGACGCGCGAAGTACACGTATTCGAAGATGCACGGCGTGTGCTCGCGCGGCTCGGCGCACTGGCGCGTGAACAGCTCGCCGCGCGGCGTGACCACGATGCCCTCGCCCGGGCGCACGTCGCGCACGCGCTCGAAGCCGAGCAGGTCCAGCGCGACGGATTCGGACGCCACCGCATATTCCTCCTGCCCGCCGCTGGTGCGCTTGCCCAGCACCAGGGGACGGATGCCGTTGGGATCGCGGAAGGCCACCAGGCCGAGGCCCAGCACCGTCGCGACCACGGCGAAACCACCGACGCAACGACGATGGACGCCCTCGATGGCGCGGAACGCGGCCTCGGGATTCAGTGCCTTCTGCGTGTCCAGCTCGTGCGCGAACACGTTGAGCAGCACTTCCGAGTCCGACTCGGTGTTGACGTTGCGGCGGTCCTGCTCGAACACCTCGCGACGCAGCGCGTCGGTGTTGATGAGGTTGCCGTTGTGCGCCAGCGCGATGCCGAACGGCGAGTTCACGTAGAACGGCTGCGCCTCATCGGAACCTTCGCTGCCCGCGGTGGGATAGCGGCAATGGGCGATGCCGACACGACCTTCAAGCAGCGCCATCGACTGCTCGTCGAAGACGTCGCTGACCAGGCCGTTGCCCTTGTGCACGCGCAGCTTGCTGCCGTTGGCCGTGGCGATGCCGGCTGCGTCCTGACCGCGATGCTGCAGCACCGTCAGGCCGTCGTAGAGCTGCGCCGCGACGTCGTTGTGGCCGACGATACCGAGAATGCCGCACATGGGTCGTTGTCCTGCTGAAAAGAAATTACGGACCGGAAAACCGCCCGGTGGCTAGGGGGTTCGGCGCGCCGCCGGGCCATCCACGGCAGCCGGATCGTGCCGGACCGGCGCTGCGTCGATGTCGGCCGGGTCGTGCACCGGCTCGGGCAGCGCATGCGGGTTCTCCGGTGCCTTGCCCTGCGCACCCGACACGAGCTTGGCGATGTCGCCGTCCTTTGCACTGCCCAGTGCCCGCAGCAGTTCGCCCGAACCCTGCGCCGCCGCGCCGTGCTCGATCAGGGGCTGCAGCCGGCTTTCCTGGCCGCGCAGGGCCTCATCCGAGATGGGGCCGCCCGCGTCGAAATCCACCTGCCGCGCCATCGCGGCCGGCAGCAGGCTGCGCAGCCAGCGCGCGCCCGGCTCGAACACCGGCATCGTCTGCGAGCTGCGCCATTGCGGCTCGCGCGGCATCGAGGTGAAGCCCATCAGCAGCACCAGCACGCACGCGAACAGCATGCCGCGCAGCAATCCGAAGGCCAGGCCCAGCGCGCGGTCGAGACCGGACAGGCCGATCGACTGCAGTACCCGCCGGACCAGCCAGCTCAGCACCGTCACCGCGACCATGACGCCGGCGAAACTCAGCACGTAGCCTCCTGCGAGCCAGCCGGCGCTGGGCGTGCTGTCGTCGGACAGCATCACGGCGGCGTCGCCGCCAAACCAGTACGCGGCCACACCCGCCAATGCCCAGGCCAGCAGCGACAGCACCACGGCGACGAACCCGCGCATCAGCCCGAGCAGGGCCGATACGGCGACGATCGTCAGCAGCAGCCAGTCCAGGCCGGTCATGGCGCGGGCATTCCTACGGATGCGGCCGGACGATGCCGCTCACGCCGAGCTTCGCCGCCACCTGCGCCTTGAGCTGGTCGGCTTCGCTGCGGCTGGCGACAGGCCCCACGCGGACGCGGTTCAGCGTGCCCTTGTCGGTCCGCACCTGTTCGACGAAAGCGCTGAATCCGGCGGAGCGCGCACGATCGCGCAGCTTCCCCGCCTCGGCGGCACTGCCGAACGCGCCCAGCTGAACGGCGAATCCGGTGCCCGAGGCCGCCGGTGCGGTCGGCGCGGTGCGCGTCGCGACCTGGGTGGGCGCGGCAGCCGGCTTGGCCGGCGGTTTCTCTACCGGCTTTTCGGCC
>NZ_DASRTS010000022.1:0-1928 GCF_035655815.1 Lysobacter sp. | reverse complement strand
TACGCCTTGAACTCACCGCCGAAACGCTCGGCGCCCACCTTCGTCAGCGCTGCCGTCAGCGTGGTCTTGCCGTGGTCGACGTGACCGATCGTGCCCACGTTCACGTGCGGCTTGGTGCGCTCAAACTTACCCTTGGCCATGGTTGTCTCTCTTTAAAGAAAATTGCTTGTTGATCGTGCTGCGCGAGGCCGGCGGGGGCCGGCGCTCGCGGGAAGGTCATGCTCAGGACTTCTTCATCACCGATTCGGCGATGTTGGTCGGAGCCTCGGCGTAATGGTCGAACTCCATCGTGAAGGTCGCGCGGCCCTGCGACATCGAACGCAGCGTGGTCGCGTAGCCGAACATCTCGCCCAGCGGGATCATCGCGTTGATGATCTTGCCCGACGGGCTGTCGTCCTGACCCTGCAGAATGCCGCGACGACGGCTCACGTCGCCCATCACGTCACCCAGGTAATCCTCGGGCGTGACGATCTCGACCTTCATCATCGGCTCGAGCAGGATCGGGCTGGCTTTCATGAAGCCTTCCTTGAAGGCCATGGAGCCGGCGATCTTGAACGCCATTTCCGACGAGTCGACCTCGTGGTACGAACCGTCGACCAGCCTGATCTTGACGTCGACGACCGGGTAGCCGGCAAGCACGCCGTTGTTGGCGGCTTCCTTGATGCCCTTGTCGACGGCCGGGATGTATTCCTTCGGAATCACACCGCCGACGATCGCGTTCTCGAACTCGTAGCCCTTGCCCTGCTCGTTCGGCGACAGCTCGATCCACACGTGGCCGAACTGACCCTTACCACCGGTCTGGCGCGCGTACTTGCCTTCGACCTTGATCGTCTTGCGGATGGTCTCGCGGTACGCGACCTGCGGCTTACCGACGTTGGCCTCGACGTTGAACTCGCGCTTCATGCGGTCAACGATGATGTCCAGGTGCAGCTCGCCCATGCCGGCGATGATGGTCTGGCCCGACTCCTCGTCGGTACGCACGCGGAACGAAGGATCTTCCTGGGCCAGGCGGCCGAGGGCGAGACCCATCTTTTCCTGGTCCGATTTGGTCTTCGGCTCGACCGCCATCGAGATGACGGGCTCCGGGAACACCATGCGCTCGAGCGTGATGATGTGATCCTGCGCGCACAGCGTGTCGCCGGTGGTCACGTCCTTCAGGCCCACGGCCGCAGCGATGTCGCCGGCGCGGACTTCCTTGATCTCGTCACGCTGATTGGCGTGCATCTGCAGGATGCGGCCCACGCGCTCCTTCTTCGACTTGACCGGGTTGTACACCTGGTCGCCGGAGTTGAGCACGCCCGAGTAGACGCGGAAGAAGGTTAGCGAACCGACGAACGGGTCGGTCATGATCTTGAACGCCAGCGCCGAGAACGGCTCGCTGTCGGACGCCTTGCGCGAGTCTTCCTTCTCGTTGTCGTCGATGCCCTGCACCGGCGGACGGTCTGCCGGCGACGGCAGCAGGTTGATCACGCCGTCGAGCATGGCCTGCACGCCCTTGTTCTTGAACGCCGAGCCGCAGAACACCGGCACGATTTCCACGCGCAGGGTGCGCTCGCGCAGGCCGGCAATGACCTCCGCTTCGCTCAGCTCGCCTTCGGACAGGTACTTGTCCATCAGCGTTTCGTTGGCTTCGGCGGCCGCTTCGATCATGAAGTTGCGCGCTTCTTCAGCCTTGGCCTGCAGGTTAGCCGGGATGTCGCGGTACTCGAACTTGGTGCCCTGCGAGGCGACATCCCAATGGATGGCCTTCATCTTGAGCAGGTCGACCACGCCCTCGAAACCGTCTTCGGCACCGATCGGCACCTGCATCGGCACGGCGTACGCGCCCAGGCGCGACTTCAGCTGCTCGACGACCTTGTCAAAGTTGGCACCGGTGCGGTCCATCTTGTTGACGAACGCCATGCGCGGCACCGAGTACTTGTTGGCCT